>NZ_KV786404.1:0-83514 GCF_001806915.1 Granulicatella sp. HMSC30F09
TTTGTGTCTAACTTTTGGGGTGCACTTCAAGACTCTCAAAGGTATTTTGCGTTATTATTTGCGGTTTTGTTTTCCAGCGTTTCTTCCAACTGGTTTATTTTGACGCTGAGCAAACGTTTCTTGTTGTGTTGCTTTTTGTGCTGGTTTGCTTGGTGTTTTACGCTCTGGTAAAACGATATTATCATGATTTAACTCTTCGTCAATTTGAGCTTTAATTTTTGGACGTAAGTAAGTATTTTGAATCCAAGATTGTAAGATTTGAATTAAAGCGGAAGCAAAGAAGTAAATACCAACCCCTGCAGGTGATTGGAAAGTCATCATAAACATCATTACTGGTAAAATATAGTTCATAGAACGACTTTGTTTCTTTGTTTCTTCATCCATTCCCATTTGACTTACGAGAGATTGAATGTAGTATAGGGCAGCAGTAGCAATTGCTAATGGAACAAATTCTTTACCTAGAG
The DNA here is from genome assembly GCF_001806915.1 of Granulicatella sp. HMSC30F09. Lineage (NCBI taxonomy): Bacteria > Bacillati > Bacillota > Bacilli > Lactobacillales > Carnobacteriaceae > Granulicatella > Granulicatella sp. HMSC30F09. Next base: position 465 of record NZ_KV786404.1, read on the forward strand.
CAATTCCCATGAAGTCACTGCTTGAAATCTCGTTAGATAGCAAGATTGCATTATATAATCCGCTCCAAATTGGAAGTGTAATTAAGAGTGGAAGACATCCAGAACCAAGTCCGCCCATTAATGAGACGTTATTTAACTTGTATAGATCCATTTGCTCTTGTTGAATTTCTAGTTTTTCTTGAGGAGTTGCTGCTTGTTCTGCACGAGCAGTAATTTCCGCAATATATGGTTTTAAAACAGCCATCTTCTCTTGTTGCACAAGCATTGATTTCATTTGATGGAATTGTGTTGGCATTAAAACCACACGGACTAGAACGGAGACGATAACAATCGCAATAGCATAATTTCCATTAAACATAGAAGCAATTTGATTTAATAACCATTGTGTTGGGACGACTAGATACTCATAGAGCCATCCAACGGGTTGATGATCTGCATTATATTGCGCGGTACATCCTGCTAATAGTAGTGGAAGAACAGTTGCAACGAAAAGCAGTTGCGTTTTTTTAGTAAGTTTCATAATCACTTTCCTTTTCATTTAATAACATGACTTATTTTACACGGGTTTCGTTGAAATAGCAATGTTCTTTATATAATTTCAAATTTTGTAAAAATAGGTGCATCTAACAAGGGACATTCTTCGTATCGGTCGACGCGTCCGTAAGGAGAAGTGGATGCTTTTACACGTTCAATAAAGCGATTGACAGCGTTTGGCTCTCCTTGAGCAACGGCTAAGACAGAACCATCCATTTTGTTTTGAACCGTTCCAGTAATATCTAGTTGAATAGCGAGTTGCTGTGTGAAGAAACGGAAGCCAACACCTTGAACTCGTCCCCAGACGCGAATTTGTCGAGTAATCATAGAAATACCTCCTTAAATGATGATTAATTTGTCTTCTTTATGAAACAAGATTACCATGATTTCCTAAAATTTGGTATACTAAGATACGAGGTGAAAACATGTTTAAAGTGATTGAAACAGCGGGTCATGATGAACCATGGTGGTTTTTTGAAGACTGGGAAAAGATGATTGTTTCGACAGAAGAGTTTGATAAGATTGAAGATGCTCTTTGTGCCTATCAGGCTCTCTATCAAAAATTTGAAAATAACTATCCAGAAAAACGTGAGAAAGGATCTTGCTGTGTTGCATTTTGGAACACAGTAGAAACAGATTATTGTGTTCCTTGTGAATGTGACCTTCAGATTTTTCATGGAATTATGATTGTTGATGAAAAAAATCAATTAGTAGACTTGAAAGGAGAAGAACGTGGCTAAACAAACAAAGAAAAAAACGTCTAGAAGCAAAAATTCTCAAAACTCAAATCCCTTACTTTCTATAGAAGCGTTAGCGGTATTTTTGATTGTCTATTGTTTATTAGCAATATTTCAACTGGGATTCTTGGGTAAATTTTTTGCAAACGTCATTCGTTTCTTTATAGGAGATTTATTTGTGTTCGGAGGCGTTTGCGGAATCCTTGCTGGATTTGGAATGCTCTTTAGAGGACGAATGCCTAAAATTATTTGGAGATGGACTGTGGCAGCAGTTTGCTCAAGTATTGCGTTACTCCTATTTGTATCCGTAATGACTTATAGTAGCTTTACGAGTTCAGGGTCTCCTTTATTTCAAGAGATGATGAATCGATTTATGGTTGATTTTACATCCAATACGATTTCTCAAAATCTTGGGGGAGGGCTCATTGGTACGCTTTTATATGCGGGAACTTATTTCCTTGTATCTCAATGGGGGACTTACCTACTAGTATTCTTACTCCTTGTAAGCAGTGCATTACTTATTTTTGATATTCATTTAAGTGATGTCATGAATTTTGTTCGAACTCACGTATCCAATCTTTCTCAAAAAATTGCTGAGAAAAAGGCAGAAAAAGAAGCCAAACAAAAAGCGCTTGAAGAAGAGGATTTATATACTCCAAATCCAGAAATCCATCAGGTTGCGCCTACTCCAGTAGAAGAACCTGTAAAGGAAGAGCGAAAAGAACATTCCTTATTAAACCGAATGAAAAATGCCTTCTTTAATGATTATGAAGATGAATCAATGGTAGATACGGAGCAGGAATTGTATGAACCTGTCTACAGTGAGCCAGTAGTTTCTCCAGAGCCAGTTTCGCCGGTAACACCAGTAGTTTCAACTCCATCGCCAATCGCTTCTAAAACACAAGAAAACTCTATCCATGTGGATGATGCGTTTGAGGATGATGGGGAAGATATCGGAGACTTAGCAATGGGAGGCGAGGAAAATGATGAAGATTATCAATTACCTCCAGTGACCTTATTGAATCCTGTTCAACAATCCGATCAATCGAATGAACGTACAATTGTGGAACGCAATATGCGTATTTTAGAGCGTACGTTTGCAAGTTTTGGGGTGGATGCTAAAGTCATGCCAAACCCAATGCTAGGGCCAGCCGTTACAAAATACGAAATTCAACCAGCAATCGGTGTGAAGGTAAGTAAGATTGTTAACTTGAGTGATGATATAGCTCTAGCACTTGCTGCCAAAGATATTCGTATCGAAGCTCCAATCCCAGGAAAACCATATGTAGGGATTGAAGTTCCAAATAGCCAAACAAGTTTTGTATCCTTTAGCGATGTGATTCAATCGGCGATTCAATCTCCAAAACCTTTAGACGTACCATTAGGAAGAGATATCTCTGGTAATGTTCGTCTTTGCGATATTACGAAAATGCCGCATATGTTAATTGCCGGTTCAACTGGTTCTGGTAAATCCGTTTGTATTAACGGCATTATCACAAGTATTTTAATGAAGACAAAACCACATGAAGTGAAACTGATGATGATTGATCCGAAGATGGTAGAGTTGAATGTATACAATGGCATTCCGCATCTATTAACTCCGGTTGTGACGAACCCTCGTAAAGCCGCTCAAGCCTTACAAAAAGTAGTAGCTGAGATGGAAAAACGTTATGAATTATTCGCTTCAATGGGAATGCGTAATATCGATGGGTATAACGCTCATGTCGAACAATATAACCGCGAAACAGGCGAAAATAATCCAACACTTCCTTATATTGTCGTGATTGTAGATGAATTGGCGGACTTAATGATGGTTGCAAGTAATGAAGTAGAAGATGCGATTATTCGTCTTGCGCAAATGGCCCGTGCTGCCGGAATTCATATGATTCTTGCAACACAACGTCCATCTGTTGACGTTATTACAGGGATTATTAAAGCTAATGTTCCTTCTCGTATTGCCTTTGCGGTATCTAGCGGTACAGACTCCCGTACGATTATCGATGCCAATGGCGCTGAGAAACTTCTAGGTCGTGGGGATATGCTGTATATGCCAATGGGTGAAAATAAACCAATTCGTGTACAAGGTGCATTCTTAACGGATGAAGAAGTCGAACGTATCGTTGATTTCGTGAAGAATCAGCAAGAAGTGGAGTATGATGAAGCGATGATGCCTTCTGAAAATACAACTTCTTCTGGTGGTAGTGAACCGGAGGACGAATTATTCTACGAAGTAATCGAATTATTAAAAGAACAAGAAACGATTAGTACTTCCTACTTACAAAGAAGATTCCGTATCGGATTTAACCGTGCAGCACGAATGATTGATGATTTAGAAGCGCGTGGGTATGTCGGTCCTGCAGATGGAAGCAAAGGAAGAAAAGTGAATGTTCATGTTTTCAGTGAAAACAATGCTTCCGAAATGACTGAAACAAATACTTAGAAATGTAAAACACGAACATTTTTCAATAGAATCACCTCCAATAGAAAGATTTATCTTGCTTTTCATTTTATTTATGATAGAATGACTGTAGTAAATCATTTATTGGAGGTTTTTTATTGTGAAAATTAAGAAGAGTTTAGCTTTATTCGCTTTATCTATTGGTGCAAGTGCTGTATTAGCAGCATGTGGGGGTTCTTCTACCAACTCATCTTCATCATCAAATGCTTCAAATTCAGGTTCAAATGATAATTTTAAAGCCGTTATGGTTTCAGATACTGGTGGTATTGATGACAAATCTTTCAACCAAGGTGCTTGGGAAGGTTTGTTAGAATGGGGTAAAAACAATGGTGGTAAGACAAAAGGCAATGGCGTTGATTATATTCTTTCTAAGTCAGAATCTGATTACACAACAAACCTCAACACTGCAGTGTTAAATGAATATAATATTATTTTTGCTATCGGATTTAAATTACAAAAAGCTGTTGAAGAAGCAGCAAAAGCAAATCCAGAAGCTCACTTTGCAATCATTGATAGTGTGGTAGAACAACCAAACGTAGCTTCTATCAACTATAGAGACCAAGAGGCTGCGTTCCTAGCTGGGGTTGCTGCTGGTTTAACTACAAAAACAAATAAAGTTGCTTTTATCGGTGGAATGCACGGACCAGCGCTTGACAAATTCGAAGCAGGATTCAAAGCTGGTGTTAAAGCTGTAAATCCAAATGCAACTGTTGAAATTCAATATGCTGAATCATTCTCTGATGCAGCAAAAGCTAAATCTTTAGCAGAAGCAATGTACGCTTCAGATTTCGACGTTATCTATGCGGCAGCAGGTGGTGCTGGTTTAGGTGTATTTGCAGCAGCTAAATCTATCGTTGAAACAAATCCAGATCGTAAAATTTGGGTAATCGGGGTTGACCAAGACCAACAAGCAGAAGGTAAAGTCAACGATTCTCGTAATGTAACATTAACTTCAACTTTAAAAGGTGTTAAACAAGCATTAATGAAATTTACGGATGATGCTGCTAAAGGAAACTATCATGGTGGAGAACAAGTGGTATACGGATTGTCAGATGATGGTGTTGGTTTAACAGATGGTCAATTAACGGAAGAAGTTAAGGCAAAAGTTGCTGAATATAAGAAAGCAATTATCGATGGAAAACAAGAAGTTCCTGCGAAACCTTAATTAGATTTAACGATTAAAACGAGAGGAATAGGAGTGGAAGAGAATGGATATTTCTTCACTCCTACTCTTTTATACATAGATCATTTATGAGGTGAGAAGAGTGGTACAAGATACATTTGTGATTGAGATGAAAGGAATCACGAAGAAATTTGGGGATTTTGTTGCGAATAACCAAATTGATTTAACGTTAAAGAAAGGCGAAATCCATGCGTTATTAGGAGAAAATGGAGCAGGAAAATCTACTTTAATGAATATTCTTTCTGGTTTGTTAGAACCCACAGAGGGAGAAATTAAGGTCAATGGTGTTCCAACGAAAATTGATTCACCAAATACAGCGAACCGATTGAAAATTGGGATGGTTCATCAACACTTTATGCTAGTGAAGAAGTTTTCAGTGGTTGAGAATATTATTTTAGGGAAAGAACAAACAAAATTCGGTTTTATCAATAAAAATGCAGTAAAAGAAGAAATTTTGGCATTGTCTAAAAAGTATCACTTAGTGGTGGACCCTGACGCTAAAATTGAAGATATTTCTGTAGGAATGGAACAAAGAGTAGAGATTCTTAAAACGCTCTATCGTGGGGCAGATATTTTAATCTTCGACGAACCAACAGCTGTATTGACGCCACAAGAAATTGAAGAATTGATTTTAATCATGAAGCAGTTGACGAAAGAAGGGAAATCGATTTTTCTAATCACTCATAAAATTAAAGAAATTCAAGCAGTAGCTGATCGTTGCACTGTTATTCGTCGTGGAAATGTGATTGGGACAGTAGAAATGGGAAGTGTTTCGGATCAGGAACTAGCAGATATGATGGTTGGACGATCTGTTTCCTTTAAAACGGAAAAAGAAGCTGCAAATCCAACGACTGATGCACTTGTGATTAAGAATTTAGTTGTAAAGGATAGTCGAGGAATTAATGCGGTAAACGGTCTAAATTTATCAGTTCGTCACGGTGAAGTGGTTGGTATTGCTGGAGTCGATGGAAATGGTCAAACAGAATTCATTCAGGCTCTTGCAGGTTTAAGAAAAATTGAAGAGGGTTCAATTGAATTAAATGGAAAAGATTTAACACATCTGCCAACAAGACAAAGAACTGAAACGGGACTAGGACATATTCCAGAAGACCGTCATAAACATGGGCTCGTATTACAAATGGGATTAGATGAGAACATTGGAATTCAAACTTATTATAAAGAACCTCTCTCTAAAAGTGGATTCCTCAATAAAAAAGCATTTGTTGATTTAGCAGAACGCTTAATTGAAGAATTTGATGTTCGTACACCAAGTCCTACTATTTCGGCTGGGTCCCTTTCAGGAGGAAATCAGCAAAAAGCGATTATTGCTCGTGAAATTGATCGTGATCCAAGTCTATTAATTGCAGCCCAACCGACTAGAGGATTAGATGTTGGCGCGATTGAATATATTCACAAACGTCTAATTGAACAAAGAAATAAAGGGAAAGCAGTTTTGCTAATGAGCTTTGAACTAGATGAAATTTTAAACGTGGCGGACCGAATTGCCGTTATGTATGAAGGTAAAATTGTGGATGTATTAGACACTAAGGAAACAAACGAAACAGAATTAGGATTATTGATGGCTGGTTCTACAAGAGAACAAGTAAGAGCCATGAAACAGGAGGAGTTATAAAATGAAAGGTGCGAGTTATAAAAAAGTCCTTATTCCTGTCCTTTCAGTTGTTTTAGGGCTATTAGTAGGGGCCATTATTATGGCGGTATTTGGGTTTGATCCTGTTAAAGGTTATTCAGCTCTTTTAAAAGGTTCTCTTGGAAAACCATTTTATATTGGTGAAACTTTAAGACAAGCTACGCCTCTGATTCTTGTAGGTTTAGGTTTTGCATTTGCAAGTTATGCAGGGTTCTTCAATATCGGGGTAGCTGGTCAAGCGTTGATGGGGTGGTTTGCTTCTGTTACAACAGGACTTCTTTTCCCGGATTTACCTAAAATCGTATTACTTCCTCTATGTATTCTTGTAGGGATGCTTGCAGGGGCTTTATGGGCAGGAATTGCGGGTTATTTAAAAGCTTACTTCAATACGAGTGAAGTTATCGTGACGATTATGTTGAATTATACAGCATTGCATATTGTGAATTATGTGATTCGTGAAGTTCTAACTGAAAAAGCAGAAATTACTGCATCCGTTCCAGAAGCCGCTAGCTTAAAGATGCCTTTCTTATATCAATTAACGAGTAAATCTACATTACATGGTGGAATCTTCATTGCGATAGCTGCTGTGTTTGTTGTCTGGCTTTTAATGAATAAGACAACGACCGGGTTTGAATTGAAAACAGTAGGTTTAAATAAACATGCAGCTGAATATTCCGGCATGAGCGCAAAGAAAACTATTATTTTAGCAATGCTAATCTCTGGTGGTCTTGCAGGTCTTGGAGGAGTTATGGAAGGGTTAGGAACTTTCCAACATGCTTTTGCTTCTGAAAGCTTACCAAGTATTGGATGGGATGGAATGGCGGTAGCGCTATTAGGTCTAAGTAATCCATTTGGAATCTTATTCTCTTCATTAGTATTTGCAATTTTACGGATTGGTGGAATTTCTATGCCGCTACTTGCAAAAATTCCAACGGAGGTTGTTTCAATTGTAGTTGCCTTTATTATTTTCTTCGTTGGGGCGAACTATTTAATGCAAGTGATTGTCGATAAATTTCCAAGTTTTGGGAAAAGAAAGGGGTAAATAGATATGGATTTAGTCACACTATTACAAGTAATTGTCGGAAATATGCTCATCTATTCAACACCTCTTATCTTAACTGGACTTGGTGGTGTATTTTCTGAAAGAAGTGGGATTGTTAATATTGGTCTTGAAGGAACGATGGTTATAGGTGCTTTTGCTTCCGCAGTTTTCAATCTAGCATTTGCACCACAATTGGGCGCATGGACACCTTGGGTAGCGCTCCTTGTTGCGGCTCTTGCTGGAGCATGCTATTCGGTGATTCACGCTGTAGCTACTGTTTACTTACGTGCAGATCATATTATTTCAGGAACGGTGTTAAATTTACTTGCACCCGCTTTAACCGTATTTTTATGCAGACTTTTGTATAACGAACTCGGACAAACGGAAATTATTACGAACTACTTTGGGAAGACGACAATCCCAGTGCTTAGTTCGATTCCTATTATCGGTCAAATCTTCTTTACAGATACTTTCCTTTTAGCCTATTTAGCAATTGGGTTAGCCTTTATTTGTTCGATGATTTTAAACAAAACAAAATTTGGTTTACGTTTACGTTCGGTTGGGGAACATCCTCAAGCAGCCGATACATTAGGAATTAATGTTTATCATATGCGTTTTGCAGGAGTATTAATCTCAGGGTTCTTAGCAGGGATTGGAGGAGCAATTGTTGCTCAATCGATTACACTGAACTTCTCTGCGACAACTATTGCGGGACAAGGGTTTATTGCAATGGCAGCGATGATCTTTGGTAAATGGAATTCTGTGAGTGTGATGTTATCCGCTTTACTCTTTGGTCTTGCTCAAAGTTTAGGGGTTATCGGAAACTACATTCCAATTATTAAAGATATTCCGTCAGTAGGCTTGACGATTGCGCCATATTTGATTACTATCATTGTATTGGTAGGATTCATTGGTAAATCGGAAGGGCCAGCTGCGAACGGCAAAAACTACGTTAAATCAAAATAATAATGAAACTGCTTTTAATTTGGATTGGAATCTTTGTTAAAAGCAGTTTTTTAATGAGAAGGGGTTATAAATGAAAAGACTAGTCACTTTAATGATTGCTATCCTTGCAATGGTAGCTATTTTATTTGGAGTAAAAAATATTATTCAAACTAAAGAAGCAAAAGAAGAATCGAGTTCTTCTTCAGAACAACAACAATTGTTCCTATTTAACTGGGGGAATTATATTGACCCAGAATTAATCAAAGAATTTGAAGCAGAAACTGGAATTCAAGTGGTATATGAAACATTTGATTCCAATGATGCGATGGAAGCTAAATTGAAACAAGGCGGAACTCGATATGATTTAGTATTTCCAAGTGAATCAAGTATTACCAAATTAGTAAATCAGAATTTACTTCAAAAATTAGACCATTCAAAGATTAAAGGACTAGAAAATATTTCTTCTTTCTTATTAAATAGTCCCGTTGATCAAGGAAATCAATACACGATTCCTTATTTCTGGGGAACGGTTGGGATTATGGTGAATACGAAGTACATTGATCCTGAAAGTATACAAACGTGGGGAGATTTATGGAAAGAAGAGTTTAAGAACAAACTTCTTGTACTAGATGGAAACCGTGAAGCGTTAGGGATGGCTCTCCAATCCTTAGGGTATTCATTAAATTCTAAGAATGAAACTGAATTAAAAGCAGCGGAAGAAAAATTAAAACAATTAAAACCAAATGTTCGTGCAGTACTCAATGAAGAAATTAAAACTATGATGAAACTTGAAGAAGCTCCGATTGGAATGGGATATTCAGGAGATGCAGCGGCAGTAGCAGAAGAGAATAAAAACGTCCAATATATCTTACCAAAAGATGGAAGTGCCGTTTGGACAGACAATTTTGCAATTGCACATACAGCAGTGAATGTTGAAGGAGCATATGCCTTTATTAACTTTATGTTACGTCCAGAAAATGCAGCAAAAAATGCAGAGTTTGTTGGGTACGCAACTCCAAATGAAAAAGCCAAAGAGTTGATGGATCCAGAAGTGACTTCAGATGAGACGTTCTATCCATCAGAAGACGTTATCCAATCTCTAGAACATTATGAGTTCTTAGGAAATGAATGGATAACAAAATATAATGAAGCCTTTTTAGACTTCAAGATGGGATTATAATATGCACTATTATTTAAAAAGTAAGAATATCTTTATTGGCGATACAAATGAAGCAGTACCTGCGATTTTAGAAATCAAAGATGGCGTGATTGTGAATCGATTGGATTACAATACTACTCTAGTAGGGGAAGTTACCGATGTAGGAGATCAATTGGTTACTCCAGGTTTTATAGATGCTCATGTTCATTTATATTTGTCTGCCTTAATCCATTTAGGGAAAATGAAAGCTGTGGGAGGAGCCTCTATTGAAGAAGTCGTCACACAAGCGGAATCCATTCCTGAATATAATGGTTGGAAGATTGGAATTGGTTGGTATGCAAGTGATTTTGGACAGCAAATTTTGCCAACGAAAGAAGATCTTGATAAAGCTTCAAAGACAATTCCTATTTGTTTAATTGCAGGGGATGCTCATACGATTTGGCTCAATTCAAAAGCTCTAGAATTGCTAGAATTAACGCTAGATGCGATTCCGCAAAACATCGGCGGAGAAGCAGTAATAAAAGAAGGCGAACTTACAGGAGTGTTCCTTGAAGCAAAAGCCATCTATTATTTATCAAAAGTATTATCTGTTTATAAAGACGATGAAGAACAGGCGTTAAAAAATTATATGTCATACTTAAACCAAATGGGTGTGACGGCAGTTGGGGACGTGGCCTTAACGGGGGAGAGTCCTGATGATATTGTATATCCTGAGCTCTACTCAAATGTGGAAAAAGAGGCCACTGTACGTGTAAGCTTCTTCCCAGCGATGCGAGAAGTAGTGGAACAAAACCGTGAACTTTACAAAAATTACCGTTCCGAAATGCTTCAAATGGGTGGCGTAAAGCAATTTTATGATGGAGTGACAAGTTCGCATACCGCTTATTTAAAAGAACCGTATCCAATGCCATTTTTTGAAGGAGATGTCGGAGGGCCACTCTTAACGGAAGAGAAGATGGAACGCTTAACCCTTCTTGCCAATAAAGAAGGATGGCCTATGAGAATTCATACGGTAGGCGATAAGGCTATTGCTTTAACGCTTCAAAATTTTAAAAAGGCTCAAGAAGAAACTCCATTTGATGCACCATATAAGTTCAATACGATTGAGCATTTAGAAGTGATGGATCCTATAGACCTGCCGTTAACGGCACAAGATTCCCTCATTGTTTCTGTTCAGCCAAGTCATTTATTAGTAGGATATGAAACTTTAGATGAAGAAGTTGGAGCAGAGCGGGCGCGTCATATGTTCCCGTTCAAATCCTTCATAAAAGAAGGTGCGACGCTTGGTTTTGGAACGGATACGCCAGTGGTACTGGATGTTACACCGTTTGAGTCGATGTTTAACGCGGTGGCAAGACAAACTAAAGAACAGTTACCGGAACCATGTTTAATGCCAGAACAACGTATTTCTATTGTTGAAGCATTAAAGGCGCATACTAGTGGTGCCGCTAAAGCATTAAGTCGATTAGATATTGGAACACTGGAAGTAGGCAATTTGGCCGATTTTGTCGTTTTAGATAGAAATATTGTTGTAGGACATCCACAAGACTTATTAAAAGTGAAAGTGGTAGCAACCTATGTAAATGGAAAATGTGTTTTTAAGAAGTAGTGTAAAAGCTAGATAGAGCCGTCTATCTAGCTTTTTTCATATGTTTTCAAAACATTCGTATTCTTTCAAAATTGTTATTTTTATGAAAATGAAAAAATTAAAATCCCGTTGTTATCATAATGTAAGCACTAATAAATTTGAAGATAGTTTGAAATTCAAAATAAATTGCAAAAAATAGTTTGACAGTCAAAGTAAAAAATAATATACTTTGAACATCAAATGATTTGATATTCAAACAAAAGGAGAAAATCTTTTATGGAACCAACTCTAGAGACCATAAACGGGTACTTGGTGGACGTCTTTAACCAAATGCTCGACATTGAAGAATCTTCGCTGGCGCAAAGCCAATTTAATGATTTATCCATTAAAGAGATGCATGCCATTGAAGCGATTGGAATGTATAGCGAACATACGACAACGGAAGTCGCTAATAAATTGAATGTTACTGTTGGGACGCTAACAGTTGCAGTTAATGCATTAGTCAAAAAAGGCTATGTAGTTCGTTTGAAGAGCGAAGCCGATCGAAGAATTGTAATTTTAGGTCTGACCAAGAAAGGTCGCTTACTTTATCGTCTTCATCGTAAATTCCATGAAAAATTAGTTTTAAAAACAATTGAAGGAATGAACGCTGAAGAAATGGCAGTTCTTGTAAAGGGACTTCATAATTTATATGATTTCCTACACGAGGCTGTACTAGCAAATCAAGAAGGGAAGTAGACATTGTGGGGGTTCAAGTGATAGCGACAAGTTCCTATCTCCCAACGTCCGTGATCACAAATGATGACTGGGCGAAACGAGTAGATACTTCTGATGAATGGATCGTAAAGAGAACAGGAATCAAAACCCGATATTGGGCAAAAGAACAGACAACAAGTGATTTGGCAACAATTGCCGCAAAACGCTTAGTTGAAAAGAGTCAGATTAATCCTGAATCTATTGAATTTATCATTGTAGCAACGATGACACCTGATGCAGCAAGTCCTTCTTGCGCGTCTCTTGTACAAGGAGCTATCGGAGCAACGAATGCTTTTGCGTTCGATGTGAGTGCAGCTTGTAGTGGTTTTGTATATGCATTGTCTACTGGACTAAAGATGTTGGAACATGGGCAAAGAACATACGGAATCGTCATCGGAGCAGAAACGATGCTCAGTTCACTCGATTGGGGAGACCGCTCAACGGCTATTCTCTTTGGAGATGGTGCTGGAGCTGTTCTTTTACAAAAAGATGAAGAGCCATTTTTTTTGGCGGAAACATTACAAAATGATGGACAGAAATCTGAGGCATTAGTCGCTGGAAAAAGAATGACAAATCAAACAGTTTCAACCATGACAATGGATGGTCGAGGCGTTTATGAATTAGTCAGCAAAACTGTTCCAGTCAATATCCAAGATACTTTACAAAAGGCTGGATATACAGCTGACGATATTGATTTGTACTTGTTACATCAAGCAAATCGTCGTTTAGTCGAACAAGTGGCTAAGAAATTAAAACAACCGATCGAAAAATTCCCAATGAATATCGATCATGTTGGAAACACTTCGGCTGCAAGTATTCCGATTTTGTTAAATGAACTCGTAGAAAATGGAACATTGAAAATCGGAGACCATAAAAAAATTCTTCTATCAGGTTTTGGCGGTGGCCTTGCCTGGGGAAGCATCACAATCACATTATAATTTTTAAAATATTGGAGGAAAACACAATGACATTTGAAAAAATTCAAGCAATTATCGTAGATCAATTAGGTAAAGAGGAAGAAGAAGTACAATTAACTACTCGTCTTAAAGATGAATTAGACGCAGATAGTTTAGATTTATTCCAAATCATCAACGATATCGAAGATGAATTCGATGTGAAAATCGATACTGAAGAAGGTCTAGAAACAGTTCAAGACTTAGTGAACTACGTTGATAAACAATTAGCTGAAAAATAATCACAAAAAAGGATGGTAACACATGAAATCAAGAATCTGCGAAATGATTGGAATTGAATATCCGATTATCCAAGGAGGAATGGCATGGGTTGCAAATCCTGCGCTTGCAAGTGCTGTGTCTAATGCTGGCGGTTTAGGAATCGTTGCATGCGGACATGCTCCTGGCGAAGTCGTTAAAGGATTTATTGAAGAAATGAATCGTTTAACAGATAAACCTTATGGTGTAAATATTATGCTATTAAGTCCATTTGTTGATGAAGTAGTGGATGTTGTCTGTCAGGCTGGCGTTAAAGTGGTTTGTACTGGTGCTGGTAGTCCTGGCAAATACATGGCGAAGTTTAAAGAAGCTGGTATCACAGTTATTCCAGTAGTAGCTTCGGTTGCTTTAGCAAAAAGAATGGAAAAAGAAGGAGCAGACGCTATTGTAGTAGAAGGAATGGAAGCCGGTGGACACATAGGTAAGTCCACAACTATGGCTCTATTACCTCAAGTAGTAGATGCAGTGAGTGTACCGGTGATTGGTGCAGGTGGTATCGGAGATGGTCGCGGAATGGCAGCTGCTTTAATGTTAGGTGCTGATGCGGTTCAACTTGGAACAAGATTTTTGGTCTCTACTGAGTGTACTGCACATGACAACTTTAAAGCTTCTGTTTTAAAGGCAAAAGATATCGATACTGTTATTACTGGACAAATTACAGGTCATCCAGTTCGAGTTTTACGTAATAAATTAACGAAGATTTATCTTCAAGCGGAAAAAGAGGAAACTAGTAAAGAAAATCCGGATTTCGAACGTTTAGAAGAAATCGGACGTGGTGCTTTACGTAGAATCGTAGTGGAAGGGGATACTCAAATGGGATCGATGATGGCCGGACAAATTGCTGGTTTAATCTCAAAAGAACAAAGCTGTTCAGAGATTATTCAAGAATTGATGGCCGAATCTCATGAAGTCATCCAGAAAGAACTTGCACGTTTTTAATTAAATGAAAAAAGGGAATGGTGAAATATGCTTATTTAGCATATTTCCACCATTTTTTTACAGCGCAATAGGAGGAAACTCATGAAAATCGCATTTTTATTCCCAGGTCAAGGAAGTCAAAAAGCACAAATGGGCTTAGAGATTGCTGAGAACTTCGAAGTGGCTAAATCTGTTTTTGAAGAGGCTAGTAACGTTCTGCCATATTGTGTGACTGACATTATTTCAGAAGAGCCTGCTACACGTATCAACCAAACAGAATATACGCAACCGTTGTTATTAACGGTTTCTCATGCATTAGCAAGCGTCTTAGAACAAGAAGGAATCACACCGGATGTGACGGCTGGTTTATCTCTTGGTGAATATTCAGCGCTTGTTGAAGCCGGGGTCCTTGATTTTAAGGATGCTTTAAAATTAGTCGCTAAACGCGGTCAATATATGCAAGAAGCGGTTGTTGAAGGCGAAGGGAAAATGGTTGCCGTTCTAGGTCTTGAAGACAATGTTATCGAAGACATTTGTCGTGAAGTTTCAACACCAGAATCCCTTGTAGTTCCGTCAAACTACAACACACCAGGACAATTAGTGATTGGTGGTCATGCAGATGCAGTTGATATTGCAAGCGAAAAATGTTTAGAAGCTGGCGCAAAAAAAGCTGTGCCACTAGTAGTATCTGGTCCTTTCCATACACCATTAATGGAAGCGGCGAAAGTTCGTTTTGCTCCTGAAATGGAAGCGGCAGAGTTACACGAAAGTAAATGCCCTGTATTAAGCAATACGCTTGGCACACCGCATGAAGGCGTACCTTCAAAAGACGTTCTCTGTGATCAAATTACGAATGCCGTGAAATGGAAACAAAATGTAGAGTGGATGCTTCAAGATGGTGTAGATGTCTTCATTGAAGTAGGTCCTGGAAAAACATTGACGCAAATGGTGAAACAAATTGCTAAAGCAAAAGGTGCTTCTGTTCAATTATTCCAAACAGATAGCCTTAAAGCAATGACAGAAACCATTGAAAAAGTAAAGGAACTGAAAGGATAACGAAATGAAATTTAAAGATAAAACAGTTATTGTAACAGGTAGCCGTCGTGGGATTGGTCTTGGAATCGCATTAGAATTCGCTAAACTTGGCGCTAATGTTGTCTTAAACGGTACTCGTGAAATTGATGCAGAAACACTTGCTCAATTTGATGCTTATCCTGGTGAAGTAATGACATATGTTGGTGACGTTTCGAAATTCGACGTAGCTGAAAGCTTTATTAACGAAGTAAAAGAGCGTTTTGGACGCATCGACGTGTTAGTCAATAACGCTGGAATTACGCGTGATGGTTTATTAATGCGTATGAGTGAATCTGATTTTGACGATGTAATGAATATTAACTTAAAAGGATACTTCAATATGATTCGTTTTGCGACTCCAGTTTTCGTAAAGCAAAAATCAGGAAGCATTATTAACATTACTAGTATCGTTGGGGTTACAGGGAATGCAGGTCAAGCAAACTATGCTGCAAGTAAAGCCGGAATCATTGGTTTAACAAAATCTGTTGCTAAAGAAATTGGTTCTCGTGGGATTACAGTAAATGCTATTGCTCCTGGATACATCGATACAGATATGACACAAGCATTACCTGAAAAGATTCGTAATGAGTGGGAAAAACAAATCCCAGTACGTCGTTTCGGTACAGTAGAAGACATTGCTGAAGCATGTGTGTTCTTAGCGGAAACAAAATACGTTACAGGACAAGTGTTAAACGTTAACGGCGGATTATACATGTAATCTCTTAAAGGAGGAAAACAATGAATCGAGTAGTAATTACAGGAATGGGAGCAATCACTCCTTTAGGAAATGATGTAGCTAGCTTCTGGGAAGGCCTTAAAGAAGGCAAGAACGGAATCGCTCCAATTACAAAATTTGATAAAAAAGATCTAGATGTTTATGTGGCTGCTGAAGTGAAAGACTTCGATGCTACAAAATACATGGATCGTAAAGAAGCAAAACGAATGGATTTATTCTGTCAATACGGACTTGCAGCAGCAATGCAAGCGGTAGAAGATAGTGGGATTACTCCAGAAAATACAGACTACGACCGTTTTGGTGTTATGGTGGGTTCTGGTATCGGTGGGTTAACCGTAATGGAAAGCCAAATCATCAAAATGCATGATAAAGGTCCAACTCGTGTAGCTCCATTATTTGTTCCAATGGCTATCGGTAATATGGTCGCAGGGAACATCTCAATGAAGATTGGTGCACGTGGTGTATGTACGTCATTAGTAACAGCCTGTGCGACAGGAACACATGCCATTGGGGAAGCGTTCCGTAACATTAAACATGGTTACTCAGATGTCATTTTAGCCGGTGGTGCTGAAGGTTCTATCTGTGAAATCGGAATTGCAGGATTTGCTGCTTTAACGGCTCTTTCAAGCAGCGAAGATCCAAATGCAGCTTCGTTACCATTTGACAAAAAGCGTGGCGGATTCGTAATGGGTGAAGGAGCGGGGGTTCTTGTTCTTGAAAGCCTAGAACACGCACAAAAACGCGGTGCTAAAATTTATGCAGAAGTCGTTGGATATGGTGCTACAGGAGATGCTTATCATATGACAGCTCCAAATCCTGACGGAAGCGGTGCTGGTAAAGCAATCCTACAAGCCATTGAAGAAGCAGGAGTAGCTCCAAGCGAAGTAGACTATGTGAATGCTCACGGAACAGGTACTCCAGCGAACGATTCAGCTGAAACAACTTCAATTCGTTATGCATTAAAAGAAGCAGCGGATAAGGTTCATGTGTCTAGTACAAAATCAATGACTGGTCACTTATTAGGAGCTGCAGGAGCAATTGAAGCAATTGCATGCGTGAAAGCTGTTGAGGAAGATTTTATTCCACCAACGATTAATGTTACAGAGCAAGATGAAGCTTGTGATTTAGATGTAACTCCAAATGTTGGTGTTGCAACGAAAGTAGAAGTAGCGATCAGTAATTCACTTGGTTTCGGAGGACATAATGCCGTTATCTGTGTGAAGAAATGGAAGGATTAATACATGAATGTAGAAGAAATTAAAGAACTAATGACTTTGTTCAATGAATCGAACATGACGGAGTTTCATTTATCAAATGAAGAGTTCGAAGTGCAATTTAGTAAACGTGAGGAATACCCTCAAGTCGTTTCTAATGCTGTTGCACCCATTGCAAATGTGGCTAGTTCAGTGGAAGCAGCACCAGTGAGTGTCCCTTCTTCTGCTGAAACTCAAGAAACACCACAAGTCGCAACAGATGCAAAATACATTACAAGCCCAATCGTTGGGGTAGTTTACTTACAATCTTCACCGGATGCAGATCCATTTGTACAAGTGGGTAAACAGATCACTTCAAACGATACTGTATGTATTGTCGAAGCAATGAAAATCATGAATGAAATTAAGAGCGACTTCAACGGTGAAGTGGTGGAAGTCCTTGTAGAAAACGGCCAAATGGTTGATTTCGGACAAAAATTATTTGCGATTCGCTAAACCCAATTTTAGGAGGAAATAAAGATGAACATTATGACTGTAACTGACGTAGCTGAGTTAATTCCTAACCGTTACCCAATTTTATATATTGACCGTGTTGATGAATTAGTACCAGGTGAACACGTTGTAGCACGTAAAAACGTGACATTTAACGAAAGCTTCTTCCAAGGACATTTCCCTGGTGAGCCTGTAATGCCTGGTGTGTTAATCGTTGAAGCATTAGCACAAGCTGGATCAATTCCATTATTGAAATTAGATTCTTTTAAAGGAAAAACAGCTTACTTAGGCGGATTAAACAATGTTAAATTCCGTCAAAAAGTAACTCCAGGGGATGTGTTAACACTTCAAGTGGATATCGTTAAATTGAAAGAATATGCAGGAATCGGTAAAGGCGTTGCTTATGTCGATGGTAAGAAAGTCGCAGAAGCTGAATTAACCTTTATTATTGGACGTTAAGCCTATGTTTAATAGAGTACTAATCGCAAACCGTGGAGAGATTGCTTGCCGTATTATTCGAGCTTGTCGTGAGTTAGGAATTGAATCGGTAGCAGTCTATTCCCAAGCGGATAAAGATGCTCTTCATGTACAATTAGCGGACCACGCTGTCTGTATTGGCCCAGCTGCTTCAAAAGATTCTTACTTAAACGTAGAGAATATTTTAAGTGCAGCTGTAACTACTGGCGCACAAGCAATCCATCCTGGATTTGGATTTTTATCTGAAAATGCAAAATTTGCTAAAATGTGTGCAGAATGTCAAATAACTTTCATCGGACCTTCTAGTGAAGTTATTTCTCAAATGGGAGATAAAGCAGAAGCACGTAAACAGATGATTGCAGCAAATGTTCCAGTTATCCCAGGAAGCGATGATGTAGTGCCAACTGTAGAAGAAGGAATTGAACTGGCTAAGCGAATTGGATTCCCTCTGTTAATCAAAGCTGTCGCAGGTGGTGGAGGAAAAGGAATCCGTCGTGTGGAGTCTGTGGAAGAATTTGAACATCAATTTGTCACAGCTCGACAAGAAGCCTTACAAGCCTTTGGTAATGCAGATGTGTACATGGAAAGAATCATTTATCCTGCAAAACATATTGAAATACAAATCTTAGCGGATCAACATGGAAATGTGGTCCATCTTGGCGAGCGTGATTGCTCACTTCAAAGAAAAAATCAAAAAATCATTGAAGAAGCTCCAAGTCCTTCTCTTTCTACTCAACTTAGAAGAGATATGGGTGAAGCAGCTGTTCGAGCCGCTAAAGCAGTAGGGTATCAAAATGCAGGTACCATCGAGTTTCTTGTAGATGAGGACAAACACTTCTATTTCATGGAAATGAATACCCGAATTCAAGTGGAACATCCTATTACAGAAATGATTACGAATGTGGATTTAGTCCAACAGCAAATCAAAATTGCTGCCGGAGAAGAGCTTCCGTTTACCCAGGAGGATATCTCTTTTTCAGGACATGCCATTGAGTGTCGTTTAAATGCTGAAAATCCGTTTGAAGGGTTCCGACCTTCTCCAGGAAAGGTAACTTTTCTCCATCAACCTGTTGGGGGAATGGGCGTTCGTATTGAATCTGCTCTATACACTGGCTATCAAATTCCACCTTTCTATGATTCGATGTTAACGAAGTTGATTGCACATGGTAAGACACGAGAAGAAGCGATTCTAAGAATGAAACGCATGTTATTTGAATTAGTAGTAGAAGGTGTAGATACCAACCAGGAATTTGTGGAAGATTTACTAGATTCTTCAGCATTCAAACGCGGTGATTATACAACCGCTTATGTTGAATCGGAATTTTTGAAACATTGGAATCAGCCTAAAGAAAATTAGAATGATTTAGTAAAGGAGTGATTAGATGGGTCTGTTTAAAAGACGATCGTATATCACCATCAATCGTATAAAAGTAGACTTGTCTGAGCAGTCTGAGTTACCTACTGTACCAGATGGAAAATGGATTAAATGTCCTGGTTGTGGTAAGACCGTCTACAAAGAAGATTTAGGAGCGCTTAAAGTTTGTCCAAATTGTGATGGACATTTTAGAATTAGTGCTGCAGAACGTTTAGCAATTACAGTTGACAGATTCGAAGAACTTTTTGAAGATGAAAAACCAAAAGCGAATGTCGCCTTCCCAGGGTACGAAGCGAAATTAGAAAAAGCAGCAAAGGTTGCTAAAGAAAATGAAGCTGTTACTGTTGGGATTGCTACCATCGGAGAAGAGAGCTTCATTTGCTGTGTCATGAATTCATTTTTTATGATGGGTTCAATGGGACAAGTTGTTGGTGAAAAAATCACCAAGGCTTTTCAGGAAGGAATCAAACGCCAATTACCAGTAGTTATTTTTACTGCTTCTGGGGGAGCTCGAATGCAAGAAGGAATTTTTTCTCTGATGCAAATGGCTAAAATTTCTGGGGCGGTTGAAGAACATCATCAAGCTGGTTTATTTTATTTAACCGTATTAACGGATCCGACAACTGGTGGTGTAACAGCTAGCTTTGCGATGCAAGGAGACATTATACTTGCTGAACCTAAAGCCATCGTAGGATTTGCAGGGAAGCGAGTTATTGAACAAACAATGAATCAACAACTTCCTGATGATTTCCAAACAGCGGAAACCGTTCTAGAGCAAGGTTTTATTGATGCAGTGATTCATCGTAAAGAGATGAAAAAAACAATTCATAAACTTCTTGTACTTCATAGAAAGGAGTCAAATGCATGAAACCGATGAAAATTGTTTCGTTGGCGCGTGACGTGAATCGTCCAACGACAAAAGAATGGATTAAAGCTGTATTTGACGATTTCATTGAATTACATGGAGATCGTTATTATGCAGATGATAAAGCTTTAGTAGGTGGGATTGCTACCTTAAATGGAACTCCTGTTACCGTTATTGGGATGGAAAAAGGGCATACTCTTCAAGAAAATCTCAAAACGAATTTTGGCCAAGTGCATCCAGAAGGATACCGAAAAAGTGCACGATTGATGAAGCAAGCGGAGAAGTTTAATCGTCCAATTGTTACCTTTATTAATACAGCGGGTGCTTTTTGTGGGGCTACTGCAGAAGAACGTGGAATCGGAGAAGCTATCGCGAATAATCTTCGTATTATGAGTCATCTCAAAGTTCCTATTATTGCCATTCTCTGTGGTGAAGGTGGTAGTGGTGGAGCCTTAGGGTTGGCAGTCGCTAATGAAGTTTGGATGATGGAGTACGCGATGTATTCTATTCTTTCTCCTGAAGGATTTGCATCTATTTTGTGGAAAGATGGATCGAAAGCTGCCCAAGCTGCTGAACTCATGAAATTTACTTGTCAGGATTTATTAGATCAAAAAATTGTTGACCGAGTGATTTTTGAGAAGAAAAAATCTAATGAACAAATTGCATCAGAATTACGTGAGCAATTAAAAGTGCAATTAGATTTTTGGATGAAAAAATCGAAAGAGGAGATTGTATCTCGTCGATTAGAACGATTTAATCAGTATTAAAAATGAGTAAAATCAAGGAGCCTGACTTTGTTGTTAGGCTCTTTTTTGTTATACTAAAGTTACCATTTTCATTGGAGGGATTGTTTATGACACGTTTAGAAAAAGTAAGAAATTCCATGAAAGAACAAGAAATTGATGGATTCATTGTTTATAGTCCATACAATTTACGTTATTTAGCCAACTTTACTGGAACAACTGGGTTTGCATTAATCACATTAACAGATGCTTATTTTGTTACCGATGCTCGTTACACACAACAAGCTCAACAACAAGCAAAAGGATTTCATGTGATTGAACACAAAACAGGTTGGGTTCCAGCATTTGAAAAAATCATTCGCGAAAACGACTTAAAATTTGTTGGGTTTGAAGCAGACCATGTTTCAGTTTCTCAATTAGAAATTTTTGAAGATGCATTTGATACGGCA
Organism: Granulicatella sp. HMSC30F09; assembly: GCF_001806915.1. NCBI lineage: Bacteria > Bacillati > Bacillota > Bacilli > Lactobacillales > Carnobacteriaceae > Granulicatella > Granulicatella sp. HMSC30F09. Next base: position 22,093 of record NZ_KV786404.1, read on the forward strand.
TTGATTCCAACACAAAACATTGTCGAAAAAATTCGTGAAGTGAAAGACGCTGGGGAAATCCAAACGATTCGTGAAGCATGTCGTATTTCAGATGCTGCATTTTTACACATTTTAGATTTCATCAAACCAGGAGTAACTGAAATCCAAGTGGCAAATGAATTAGATTTCTATATGAGAGGACTAGGTGCGACTGGAGTTTCATTTGATACGATTATTGCAAGTGGAGTTCGTTCTTCAATGCCTCACGGAGTTGCGAGTGCAAAAGTGATTGAAAAAGGTGACCTTGTAACACTAGACTTTGGTTGCTATTACAATGGGTATGTGTCAGATATGACTAGAACCATTGCAGTAGGCGAACCTATCGACCAATTAAAAGAAATTCACAATGTTGTCTTACAAGCTCAATTAAAAGTAAGCGAAGCAGCAGGTCCTGGTAAAACAGGTGTAGAATTAGACAAGATTGCTCGTGATTACATTTCTAGCCGTGGCTATGGAGAATACTTCACTCATTCAACAGGACATGGTATCGGTCTTGAAATCCACGAAGCACCAAATGTTTCTCGTATTGCAACACAAGCATTTGTACCAGGAAATGTGATTACAAATGAACCCGGAATTTATCTTCCAGGTGTGGGTGGTGTACGTATTGAAGATGACATTATTATTAATGAAACTGGTGGCGAAGTTATTCAACAAGTTCCTCGTGAGTTAATCATCCTTTAAAATGGACTGTAGTTGTTAGAATACCTGTTTCATGGTAAACTAAATGAGACTGAGAAAATCTTTTAAAGAGTAATTTTCTAGTAAAAAAGGAGGTTACAAAATGGAACAAATGAAGAAATATTCTAAAGATAAAGAACTAGGAGCAATTGAAATTGCACCTGAAGTAATCGAAAGTATTGCAGGGATTGTAGCTGCACAAGTAAAAGGATTTTATCCTGTTCCTGGTTTATTAAATACCATTTTTGGTGGGAAAGAACTATCTAAAGGGGCATACTTAACAGAGGAAAATGGAGCCTTTGTGATCGATATTTACGGAAACGTAGACTATGGGGTTTCTATTCCTAAAATAGCATTATTATTACAAAACAAAATTAAAGAACAATTGCTATTCAGTTGTGAACTCGTTATTTCACAAGTAAATGTTCATGTTCATGAGATTTTACCTGTGAAACAAGAAGAAACTGAATTATTTGAATTGGGGGATGAATAGTGAGTCGTAAACCATTAAAAAGACGAGCACTACGTGTGTTGGCAATTCAAGCATTATATCAATTAGATATGACTCCAGAAATGCACATTGTGGATGCGCTCAGTCTTGCGTTGGAATGCTCAGAAGATTCACCTTATTCTAGCGATGCAATTACGGAAGAAGATTTATTAAACGAAGTTCCGGAAATTACTTACAGCATAGCATTAGTAAGAGGAGTACAAAATAATCTCGAAAAGATTGATGGATTAATTGAAAAACACTCTAAGAGATGGAAATTAAATCGTATTGTACGTTTAGACTTGATCATCATGCGAGTTGCAATCTTTGAGATGACTTCTCCAGAATTAGAAGTTCCACAAACTGTAGCGTTAAACGAAGCAATTGAAATTGCCAAAACTTACAGTGATGAAAAATCAGCGAAATTTATTAATGGTATCTTATCAAACTTTGTAAATGGGTAAGATTCTACTACACGAAGAGTCTGAAGCAAACGTTTCAGACTCTTTTTTAAAGGATGTGAGCAATCACGGCCAGAAATGGAATGTTGGACCGGAACACCGGAAGGAATGTGAAACGTTCCGCGGATGTTTCGGGAAACGAACGCCATTTCTGCGATTGCGAGCTCGACTAAAAATAGGATGTGAGTCTTCGCGGTAAGAAATCGACCACTGGACCAAACCAACGCAAGCATCGTTAAAGACGATGTGCGTATGGTTTGGGAAGTGGACGCGATTTCTGCGAAGCCGAACTCAACTACAGGATGCGAGAAAAGGCGCTTATAGGCGATGACGGTTCGCAGGTTAGCCGTAAGCGGTCTGGAAGACCGTGCGGACTAAACTCGAAAGGCTTGAGCCTATGCCTTTTCGAGCTCAACTAAAAACAGGATGTGAAGCAGAAAGACAGAAGCAAAGAATATTCTCACAGTGCGAGAATATTCTGCTTCGTAGTCTTTCGTTCGCACAGTTTATTAGACTTTCTTGAATCACGAGTGATGAAAAGAAAGTCAATAAACCACTGCGCCTAAGTCATGTCACACCCCATTGAATGCACTAAAAAATTATCATATATGATAATTCACGCATTTGTTAATTTCACTATACATATTTTATTTTTATCAATTTAACAACATTATTTTAAGAAAAAGGAGACTTCTATGACGCAAATTCTAGATGGGAAAGCATTAGCTGGAAAAATAAGAGAAGAACTAAAACAGGAAGTACAACAGCTTTCTAGTAGTGGAGTGATCTCTTCGCTAACGGTTATTCTTGTTGGAGAAGACCCAGCTAGCCAAGTATACGTGCGCAATAAAGAACGCGCTGCTACTGAAGTAGGCATTCATTCAAACGTGATTCGCCTCAGTGAAGAAACGACACAAGAAGAGTTATTAGAATACGTGAATATACTCAACCATGATGTTAGCGTTCATGGGATTTTGGTGCAATTACCCTTGCCAAAACATATCGATACAGATGCAGTCTTAGAAGCAATCGTTCCTGAAAAAGACGTCGACGGTTTTCACCCAGTAAACTTAGGAAAGTTACTTCAAAAAGATGAATCGATTGTCCCATGTACTCCACAAGGAATTATGGAATTCTTCAAAGAATACAATATTGACCTTATTGGAAAAGAGATGGTTATCATTGGTCAAAGTACAATTGTGGGACGGCCAATGGCACTTTTAGGATTGAATCATGGAGCAACAGTTACGGTTTGTCATAGCCGTACAAAAGATTTAGCGCAAGTGGCAAAACGCGCTGATATTCTCATTAGCGCAGTAGGAAAAGCAGGACTTATTACAAAAGACTTCGTAAAAGAAGGCGCTGTTGTGATTGATGTTGGGATTAATCGTAATGAAGCAGGAAAACTCTGCGGAGACGTTGACTTTGAAGAAGTAGCGCCACTCACAAGTGCGATTACACCAGTACCTGGCGGAGTAGGTCCAATGACCATTGCGATGTTACTAGCCCAAACCGTAAAAAATGCAAAAAGTAAGAAGGAGTAGGACATGGAACAAGAATACTTAACCGTCACCGCGTTGACGAAGTATATTAAAACTAAATTTGACCGTGATCCGCACTTAGACCGTGTTTATTTGACGGGAGAAATTTCGAACTTTAATAAAAATAGTGTGCATAAGTATTTCAACTTGAAGGATGAAAATGCGATTATCGCTGCAACCATGTTCCAAGGCGCCTATAAGAAAATTAAATTCCAACCCGAAGAAGGAATGAAAGTTCTTGTGATTGGTCGTGTTACGGTCTATGAGAAATCTGGTAAATATCAAATGATTATTGAGCACATGGAACCAGATGGGGTAGGCGCTCTTTATCAAGCCTATGAACAGTTGAAGAAAAAATTAACTGAAGAAGGAGTATTCTCTGGACCGAAGAAACCAATTCCTGTATTTCCAAAGAAAATTGCGATTTTAACGAGTGATACAGGTGCTGTTATTCGAGATATTCAAACAACGGTAGCTCGACGTTTTCCAATCGCACAGCTCGTGTTATATCCAACCGTGGTACAAGGAGTTCATGCCGTTCCAAGTATTCTTAAAAATTTGGACTTAGTAGAACAGTCGGATGCCGATGTGGTTATCATTGGTCGTGGTGGTGGTTCCATTGAAGACTTATGGGCGTTTAATGAGGAACCTGTTGTTAGACGTGTTGCTTCATTCTCACTACCGATTATCTCGAGTGTGGGGCATGAAACAGATACGACCTTAACGGACTTTGCCGCGGACCAACGTGCAGCTACACCGACTGCCGCAGCAGAGCTCGCAACGCCGGTACTCAATGATATTCATCTAACACTTGGAAACTTAACGGGTCGTTTGCAAACAACGATGCTCAACCAATTGAACACTCGTAAAGAGTTATTAAGTAAACTAGAAAAGTCTGGTATTTTTGTAAAACCAGAACGCATGTATGAAGTGTATGCACAGCAAGTGGATCAATTGCGATTGAAGTTGATGCAAGGGATGCAACAAAGACTTCATCTGGCAAAACAACAATCGATGCAATTTACTCACCGTCTACAATTAGTTTCACCAGAACAATTGTTAATTCAACAAAAGCAAAAACTTGAATGGTTACAAAAGCAATTACTTGATAGTAATCAAAACTACTTGCAGGATAAGCAAATTAGGTTCCAACAACTAGTAGAGAAATTGGATTTACTTAGTCCATTAAAAATTATGACACGAGGATACGGTATTGTGTTTAAAAATGGAACAATCGTAAATTCGGTAGAACAAATTGTAAATAATGAAGAAATAGAGATTCGTTTAAGTGATGGTCTTGTAAATGCGACCGTTAATGAAAAGAACAAGGAGAGTTTATAATGGCGAAGAAAACATTAAAATTTGAAGAAGCAATGTCTGCATTAGAACAAATCGTAAGACAATTAGAAAGTGGAAATGTTCCACTTGATGAAGCATTAGATAAATTTAAAGAAGGAATGGAACTTAGCCAATTTTGTAATGAAACATTAACAAAAGCAGAAGAAACTGTTCGAGCAATGATTACAGTGAATGCAGAAGGAAAAGAGGCATAATCCTATGGTGAAGTCTGTCATTCAACAACTTCAACAAGACGTAGCCAATCACTTAACAAAGCTTATTGAAGAAAGACCAACAGAAGCTCGCTTGAAAGAAGCTATGCTTTATGCGGTACAGTCGGGTGGGAAACGCATTAGACCGCTCTTAACGCTTGCGGTTGCTTCTGTTGGAACATCGACAAATAAAGCCGCGTTAGACTTAGCATGTGCCTTAGAGATGATTCATACGTATTCCCTTATTCATGATGACTTACCGGGAATGGACGATGATGACATGCGTCGCGGTCGTCCAACTGTGCATAAAGCGTTTGACGAAGCCACTGCGATTTTAGCTGGGGATGCATTACTGACATTAGCATTCGAAGTGGCTGCAAATGCTAACTTGGAAGCTCGTCAATTAGTTGAAGCAGTGAAGATTTTATCGACAGCTTCTGGTATGAGTGGCATGATTTCTGGCCAAATGAAAGATATCGCTAGTGAAGAAGTGACGATTACGCTCGAGCAAATGAAAGAAATCCATCGTGAGAAAACAGGAGAATTGTTATTAGCTGCTGTTCGTCTTGGGAATCTTTTTGTATCTGATGAAACTCAGAAAGAAGCTTTTGTCTCTTATGCAACTCACTTTGGTCTAGCATTCCAAATTCAAAATGACTTACAAGATGTATGCTGGACAAGTGAACAAACGGGTAAAGAAACAGGGAAGGACTCAGAACTAAGTAAAAATACATATCCGAGTCTCTTGGGTGTAAAAGGTGCAAAAGATGCCTTAGCAAGCGAAATTGAGTCTTGTAAGCTTTCATTGCATAAAGTGGCATTAACGCCTGAAACCCAACAAACAAAGGCTCTTCTCATTGAATTTTTAACGTATTTAGAAATATAGGAGTAACTAATGGAAAAAGAACGTGTGGATATTTTGGTTGTCCAACAAGGACTGACGGATTCCAGAGAAAAAGCAAAACGTCTTGTTATGGCAGGACAGATTGTGGATGCGGTGAATCATAACCGATACGATAAACCGGGGGAAAAAATTCCTGTGACGAGTTCATTGATGATTAAAGGCGAACCGTTAAAATATGTCTCTCGTGGCGGCTTGAAATTAGAAAAAGCCTTAAAAGAATTTGATGTCAGTGTCGATGGAAAGATTTTATTAGATATCGGGGCTTCTACGGGTGGTTTTACAGATGCGGCCTTACAAAATGGCGCCAAACAAAGTTATGCGCTCGATGTGGGGTATAACCAATTAGATTATAAACTTCGCCAAGATGAACGTGTCGTTGTTATGGAACGTATGAATTTCCGTTTCGCAACACCAGATGATTTCACAAAAGGGCAACCAGATGTGGCATCCATTGACGTATCATTTATCTCATTGAAACTGATTTTACCGCCATTAAAACCAATTCTAAAAGAAGGCGGCGACGTGCTTGTATTGATTAAACCACAATTCGAAGCAGGTCGTGAACGCATTGGGAAAAAAGGAATTGTCAGCGATCCACAAGTCCATGAGGATGTATTAGAAGATATCTTGAGCTTCAGTGAACAAATCGGATTTACTGTAGAAAAAGTAACGTATTCACCAATCACTGGTGGAAGTGGAAATATTGAATTTTTAGCGCATTTAAGAAATACGGCTCCAAATGAGGTTCGTTCATTTGAAGAACTCGCGCGTGAGACGGTTAAAGAAGCGCAACGATTAAAAAAGTAAAGGGTGACGAACTTGATTCAAGAGATTTATATTAAGAATTTTGCCATTATCGAAGAAGTTCAGTGTACGTTTGAAAAAGGGATGACGGTTTTAACCGGGGAAACGGGCGCTGGGAAATCGATTATTATTGATGCGGTGGGCCTATTAATTGGTGAACGTGCATCGCTTGAAATGATTCGTTATGGTGAAGAAAAATCCTTGATTCAAGGGGTATTCCGAATTGAGGATCCAGCTGTTGTTGAAAAGCTGCAAGAATTCGGGGTTGAAGTCGTTGAAGATGAATTAATGATTCAACGTGAATTATTGCAAAATGGAAAATCAAACTGTCGCATTAATGGTCAGTTAGCGACTGTTGCGCTCCTCAAACAAATCGGACCTTACTTAATCGATATTCATGGCCAAAATGAGCATTTCTTATTATTAAACGAAGAAAAACACTTAGGGCTATTAGATGAATTCGCACACCATCAAATGGGCACATTGTTGGTAGAGTACGATGAAGCTTATGCAAAAGTCGTAACAGCTAAACAAGAACTAAGAGCTCTACAGACAGCAGAAAAAGAAGATGCACAGCGCGTGGATCTATTGAAATTTCAGCTTCAAGAAATCGAAGAAGCCAATATTTATGTGGGTGAAGAAGAGCAGTTAAGCGAAGAAAAAGAATACTTTACGCATTTCCAAAAAATCCAAACGGCTCTTCAGACAGCTCTTGCTGCTCTTGAAGGTGAAGAATATTCAAGCGTTGATGCCATCGGAGAAGCTACTCGTGAAGTGGAAAGCTTAGAGTCAATTTCAACAAGCTTTAAGACACTTTCTACGCAAATGAGCGAGGCTTACTATCAACTGCAAGATGCTGCAAGTGCGATTCGTCATGAAATCGAAAATGCCGAATTTGATGAAGAACGCCTTGCTTTTATTGAAGAGCGTCTTGATGTTTACTATCAATTAAAACGAAAATATGGGGATGATGCAGAAGAGATTCTAGCCTTCCAAGATAAAGCAAGAGACGCTTTGAATAAGATTGAAAATAAAGAGACTTTAATCGCTGAAACTGAAAAAGTGTTGAAGCAGGCCACTCTTGAAGCCTTTGCGATTGCAGAGAAGATTTCAATTATTCGTCGTGAAGTGGCAAAACGCTTAGAAGCAGATATTGTGAGCGAATTGCACGGTCTCTACATGGAGAATGCGCAATTTGCCATTCAATTTGAGACAACTGAAGCCTTACTGGAAACCGGGATTGACATCGTTGAGTTTTACATTTCAACGAATAAAGGGGAACCCTTGAAACCTCTTAGCAAGATTGTCTCTGGTGGGGAGTTATCTCGTATTACCTTAGCGATGAAATCCATCTTCACGAAAGAACAACTTGTTGGAACAATTATTTTTGACGAAGTGGATACAGGTGTCAGCGGACGTGTGGCGCAGTCGATTGCTTCGAAAATGCACTACATTTCAGAATACGCACAAGTGTTGAGTATTACGCATTTACCTCAAGTGGCAAGTATGGCGGATACACATATTCACATTGAGAAAGTTGAAGAGGGAGAGCGGACGCATACGATTCTAAAAGTGATGAACGAAACAGAACGTACCGAAGAAATCGCACGTATGCTTTCAGGTACAACGATTACCGCATTAACACTTGAAAATGCAAAAGAATTATTACAAATTTCAAACGCGATTAAACAAGAAAATGATACACGAGCAGAAGGTGAACGCAAATGACAAAAATCTTTGCACATAGAGGGAGTAAAGGAACGCATCCAGAAAACACACTCGCATCTTTTAGAGAAGCGGTACTTGTCGGTAGTGACGGCATTGAACTTGATGTCCATTTAACAAAGGATGGACAGTTAGTCGTGGTTCACGATGAAACGGTTGACCGTACAACCAATGGTACTGGTGAAATCAGAAACTTAACGCTAGCAGAAATTAAAGCAATGGATGCAGGAAGTTGGTTTAAGAACGATTTTGCAGGTGAGAAGATTCCAACGCTAGACGAAGTACTTCACTTATTAAAAGAATTGAACTTTAACGGACAATTAAATATCGAGCTAAAAACAGATATTATTCAATATGAAGGACTTGTTGAGAAATGTCTCGCGCTCCAAGTTACCGAATCTTGGCCATTTGCAATTGTCTATTCTAGCTTTAATCCATATACACTAGTTGAGCTCAAAAAGATGAAGCCAAATCAAGAAATAGGACTTCTCTTTGAGTCAGTTGAGTGGGCAAATAAAGGTGATGCTATGCTTGAAAAAGAATCGTATCATCCTGATTTGAAGTTGCTTGAATGGACGCTTAAATGGAATACGAATCAGTTGCCTTTACGTGTATGGACAGTGAATGAAGATACAGACATCAACCGTTGCTTTGAACTAAACATCGAAGCTATTTTTACGGATTATCCGCAAAAGGCGTTACAACTAAAGGAGAATTATGAGCGATAAGCTACCAAAAATTATGATTATCGTGGGTCCAACCGCGGTAGGGAAAACAGCTCTCAGTATTGAACTAGCCAAACACTTCAATGGGGAAATCATTAATGGAGATTCGCTTCAAGTTTATAAGGAGCTTGATATTGGGACTGCAAAAGTTACTGAGGAAGAAAAAGAAGGTATTCCTCACCACCTAATAGATATTTGTGAGTGGGATGAACCTTTTACTGCAAGTGACTTTAAAGAGAAGGCAGAAACAGCTATTGCAGACATTACGAGTCGTGGGAAACTACCGATTATCGTTGGTGGAACAGGACTCTATATCGAAGGTCTATTATATGGATTTCATTATAGTGGCGAGGGTTCGAATGATCCGGACTATCGTTTATTAAAAGAACAAGAGCTAGAAGAAAAAGGTTCAGAAGTACTTTGGAATGAATTGAATGCCGTAGATCCAGAAGCCGCTGCCAAGATTTCGGTGAATAATCCTAGACGCGTGATTCGTGCGCTAGAAGTGATTCATGCGACAGGTAAGAAGTTTTCAAGCCTAGAAATTCAAAAGACGCCGCACTATGATGCGTTTATTATTGGGTTAAATACAGATAGAGCACTTCTATATGAGCGCATCAATTTGCGTGTAGAACTGATGAGTGAGGCTGGTCTTGAAGAAGAAGCAAGAGATTTATATGAAAAATCAAAAGACCTAGATATCCAATCGGTTAGTGGAATTGGATATAAGGAATGGATTCCGTATTTTGAAGGGGAACAGTCGCGTGAGGTGATTATTGCGACCATTCAACAAAATTCAAGGCGATATGCCAAACGTCAATTAACGTGGTTTAGAAATCGACTACCGCAAATTCGTTGGGTGAATTTATTAGAGAGTCCAAAAGATAAAGAAGAACTATTAGAAGAACTATCAGCTTTTGTAGAGGAGGGATAGAATGGAACAAAGAGAACGCGTATTAATCGTAAGCGTACAAACGACGCAAACGGATGAGGATTTCGCATATGCTAACCAAGAGCTTGCGCAATTAGTCGATACAGCGATGGGTGAAGTAGTTGCTACTGTGACACAAAAACGTGAGTCGATTAGTGGACGTACCCTTGTTGGAAAAGGAAAAGTTGAAGAAATCAGCCATCTTGTCGATGAACTAGAAGTGGACCTTGTTGTATTCTATCAATCGCTCACAGGTTCGATGGTGAAAAATCTCAATGAATCGATTAACTGTCGTATCATTGACCGAGTGCAATTGATTTTAGATATTTTTGCTATGCGTGCTCGTTCTAAAGAAGGGAAGCTGCAAGTACAGCTCGCGCAATTAAACTACTTACTACCTCGTCTTTCGGGTCAACGTGAAGGCTTGTCTCGTCAAGGTGGGGGAATTGGTACTCGTGGTCCAGGGGAAACACGTTTAGAAACTGATAGACGTTATATTCGTAAGCAAATCCAAGATATCGAAGAACAGTTAGAACAAATCAAGAAACATCGTGAACGTTCACGGGAGAAGAGAAAGAGTTCAAATGGATTCCAGCTTGGATTAATTGGATATACGAATGCTGGGAAGTCAACGATTTTAAATCAATTAACACAGGCAGGAACCTATCAAATGGATCAATTGTTTGCGACTCTTGATCCACTAACAAGACAGGTGGACTTGTTCCCGAATTTTGAAGTGACTTTAACGGATACGGTAGGATTTATCCAAGAATTGCCAACAACATTGATTCATGCTTTTGAATCGACGCTTGAAGAAAGTGCGGATGTCGATTTATTAGTACATGTGGTGGATGCGTCAAACACACAGTTTTCATTACATGAAAAAACAGTCATCGATTTAGTAAATGACTTAGAAATGCAAGAAATTCCGATGGTAACAGTCTACAATAAGACAGACTTGATTGAGGGAGAATTTCAACCAAACCTTTATCCATCGATTCAAATTTCTGCAGTCAATGATGCAGATGTGGAACGATTAAAATCATTTTTAAAAGAACAAGTCAAAGCGCAAATGACTTACTATGAAGAATGGTTGGAAGTGACGGAGACGAAGGAGTTGAATCAACTGCAACAACGCACTCTTGTCGAGTCATTAAACTATGACGAAGAAAAGAATCAATATTGTGTCAAAGGCTATCGTAAATAATATGCAAAAAGCGGCTTGAACTTATGAATCAAGCCGTTTTATTGTGGAGTACATTTGTAATCCAACCATAAAACTCGTATAATGTTAAAGATAAGGATTTTTTCAGGAGGCCATCATGAAAGAGATAAAAGCACTCTCAAAAATTTTAAAAGAGAAGTTCGATATTTCGTTTAACAACGAGGCATTGCTCATGGAAGCGATGACTCACTCTTCGTATGCAAATGAACATAAGGAAATGAAGGGAATCTACAATGAGCGTATTGAGTTTCTAGGAGATGCTGTTTTAGAATTAACGATTTCCGATTGGCTCTTTCGACAATTTCCTCACTTCCAAGAAGGGCAATTAACGAAACTACGAGCTCAAATCGTTTGTGAGGATAGCTTATCGTTGCTTGCGAAGGAATGTTCTTTGAATGAGTATTTGCTGCTTGGAAAAGGAGAAACGCTGAGTGGCGGACGTGAGAAGCCAGCTATTTTATGTGACGTGTTCGAGGCCTTTATCGGTGCTCTATATCTTGATAAAGGAGTGAACGAGGTTCAACGTTTTCTTAATCTAGTCGTTATTCCTAAAATTAAGAATGGACGATATGAACTAATTACTGATTTCAAAACAGAGTTACAAGAATACTTGCAACAAAATGGTCCGGTACACATCCGTTATGAATTAGTTAAAGAAGAAGGACCTTCACACGATAAAATATTTACTGTTCAATTAATAGTTGATGGGAAAAAATACAAGACTGCCAGCGGCAAGACGAAGAAAGCAGCCGAGCAAATGGCCGCAAAATTGACTATGGAAGAACTAACAAAGAGTTCACTTTCATAGAAAGAAAGGATTAAAGCATGCAATTAGAAAAAATTGAAATGTCGGGATTTAAATCATTTGCCGATAAGACAACAATTGAATTCGATAAAGGCGTGACTGCGGTTGTAGGACCTAATGGTAGTGGAAAGTCCAATCTTTCTGAAGCGATTAAGTGGGTTCTTGGGGAACAATCGGCTAAGAGTTTGCGTGGAAAACGGATGGATGACGTCATTTTCGCAGGTTCTCAAACTAGAAAACCAGTGAATATTGCTGAAGTTAATCTATATATCAATAACGAAGATAAAGTGTTGGCAACGGATCAAACACAGGTGGTATTAACACGCCGCTTGAATCGTAATGGAGCAAGTGATTTCTTAATTAACAAGAAACCAGTTCGTTTGAAAGACATTACAGACTTAATGATGGACTCAGGGCTAGGGAAAGACTCGTTTGCGTTGATTTCGCAAGGGAAAGTCGAGCAAATCTTTAACGAAAAACCTGAAGAACGACGAATGATTATCGAAGAAGCGGCTGGAGTACTTAAATACAAAGACCGTAAAAATCAAGCGCAACGTAAATTGAATCAAACACAAGATCACTTAAATCGTGTGGAAGATATTCTTCATGAGATTGAAGGTCAATTAGCACCACTAGAAGAACAACGTGAAAAAGCGATTGCTTACGTTTCTAAGAAAGAACAGCTAGAAGATGTAGAAACCGCTCTTTTAGCAGTCGAAATCGAAACGTTGAATGCTCAGTGGAAAGTAGCTCTTCAAGAAGTAGAACAACTTCAAGAGCAATTAGCGCAAACAGAGGCCACTTTAGAAACTCTTCAAGTGGACATTGAGGAAAATCAAGTAAAACTTGAAGCCCGTAATGAAGATCTCGATGCAAAACAAGAGGAATACGTAGAATTAATCCAAAAAGTAGAGCAACTCGATGGTCAACGTAAAGTCTTCGAGCAACGTCGACAATTTGCAGAACGTAGTGATGAAGAAAATCAAGAAGCACTAGCTGCTGCTCTTCGTGAGTTAGAAGAAGTGGAAGAAAAATTAGCTCTTCTTGAAAAGAATCAAGTAGAACGTAAGGTTGAATTAAAGAACGTAGAAGAGGCTTGGAGCCAATTAGTCGAAGAATTAGACCAATTAAGTCAAAGTAATGAAGAAAGCGTTAAAGAGCTTCAAAATCGTTATATTGAGCAGTTACAAGAAATTTCACGTTTACTAAACCAAGAGAAGAACCTTGAGAAGTCTATGGAAGTAAACCAAAACACTCAAGAAAAAATGACAGAGCGTTTTGATTCCTTTGATGAAGAACATCGAGCTTTAGAAGAAAAAGCAAATCAATTCATTGAAAAGATTGAAGAACTCACAAAAGAAAAAGCAAGTTCTGAAAAACAGCTTCTAGATCTAAAAGAAAAATTATCAAAAATCAATGAGCGACACTCTATTCTTTCTAATGAAGGGATGGAAAAGGAACGTCATCTTCAACAATTACAAGCGACCGTTCGAAGCTTGAAACAAGTATCTGAAGATTATGCTGGTTACTATCAAGGCGTTCGTGAAGTTTTAAAGCATAAATCAGATTTGCCAGGTGTTGTCAATTCAGTAGCAGAACTCATTCGTGTAGATGAACAATTAACGACAGCCATCGATATCGCGCTGGGAGCGACGAGCCAACATATCGTTGTAACGGATGAGAAGGCTGCTGCCAAAGCAATCACGTATTTGAAGACGAATCGTCTAGGTCGTGCAACGTTTTTACCTTTATCGATTATTAAAGAAAAACAGGTACCAGACTCAGTTTTGAACCAAGCTAAAAAAGTGGACGGCTTTATTGGTATTGCAAGTGAACTTGTATCAACAGAACAAAAATTCGATTCGATTATTAAGAACTTACTAGGAACAACACTTGTAACAACAAACTTGCAAGTAGCGCAACTATTAGCGAAACAACTCGGTTACCGCTATCGTATTGTCTCACTTGAAGGAGATGTCGTAAACGCAGGTGGTTCGATGACAGGGGGAGCTTCTAAGAACTCTGGTCAACAATCACTCGTTCGACGTAACAGTCAACTAGAAACAGTGACGAAGCAATTTGAAGAAGCAAAGGCTGAATACGAAAAATTGTCAGCACAGTTCCAAAAAGTGACAGCTGAAAAGAACAAGCTAGAAGAAGAGTATCGCGAATTAAATGCGAGTCATATTCAATTGGAACAAACCCTCAATCAACTAGAATTCCAATCAAGATTTGCGCTTGAAGAAGTTCAAAAACACGAACGTATTCAACAAGCAAATCAATTTGAAATGGATGAACTCATTGAAGCATATGAGCAATTAGAAGAGCAATACGTTGAAAACCATGAAAAATTGGTGGCCCTTCAAAAAGCAAATGCATCCTTGAAAAAAGAATTGGATTACCTTCAATTATCGAATGAAGATAAGACCCATCAAATTCAAGAAAAACAAAAAGAATTGCAAGAACTTGGTACGAATCGTGCTCGTGTACAAGAGCAATTTAACCAAGAAAAACGTGAAATTCATCAAACGAAACTTCAAAAAACTCGTTTAGAAGATCAAATTGAATTATTACATTCTAAGAAATCGGAACAGTCTCGTAATCAAGAGGAAGATGAGGCGATTTACGCGAAGATTCAAGAAGAGTTTGATGCGTTAAAAGGTCAAGTGGATGAATTAGATACACTGATTAAGGAATTACGTGAGGAGCGTTCAGCACTAGAAATTCATGTAAAACAATCAGAAGCTGCTAGAACACAAGCGCAACATCAATTACAAGATCAGTTGAAGAATCAAACACGATTAGAAACGAAAGCGAATCGTTTCGAAATTTCAATTGACCAAAAATTGACGTACTTGAGTGAAGAATACGAATTAACGTTTGAAGCAGCGATTGCCAAAACAACACTTGATATGTCGATTGAAGAAGCTTCAAAACTCGTTCGTAGCCTAAAACAACAAATCGAACAAATGGGTGCAGTAAACTTGTTGGCGATTGAAGAGTTTAAAGCGGTACAAGAACGATTTACATTCTTAACAGCGCAACAACAAGATTTACTAGAAGCTAAACAGACGCTGGAAGAAACCATTACGGAAATGGACGAAGAAGTAACGACACGCTTCAAGACAACCTTTGATGCCGTAAGTACTCAATTTGAGCGTACATTCCCACGCTTATTTGGTGGTGGACGTGCAACACTTGAATTAACAGATCCAGAGAACTTACTCGAAACAGGAATTGAGATTATTGCTCAACCACCGGGTAAGAAGCTTCAATCACTCAGCTTACTTTCTGGTGGAGAACGTGCCTTCACAGCGATTGCATTACTCTTTGCAATCTTAGAAGTGAAGCCAGTTCCATTCTGCTTACTCGACGAGGTTGAAGCCGCACTGGATGAAGCAAACGTAGCGCGTTACGGTCGTTACTTAAAAGAATTTACAAACCGTACGCAATTCATCGTGATTACGCACCGTCGTGGTACGATGGAAGAAGCCGATGTATTGTATGGAGTAACCATGCAAGAATCTGGGGTATCAAAACTTGCATCCGTTAAGTTTGAAGACTTTGACGAATTAGAAGAAGTGAAATAAGAGTAAGAGGTAGCCCATACGCGCTACCTCTTATTTTATAATACGAATGGCTTATTTTATGGTATACTATAAGAGATACGTTCAATGTGCGTATAATGAAAGCAGAAATGCTTAAAGGAGTTTTATAGTTGATTAAATTAATTGCACTAGATGGTGCTATTTCTAAAGTCATACAATATTAAGGAGTGTTAGCCCTTATTTAGGGGCTTTTTTGATTTATACGTATTAAATTTTAATTTGAATCACAGAAATTTGTGAAGTGTTCTTTTTAATGTTTGTGTTTCTTAGACAGCGTAAATGATTCTGTAAATATGTGTATTGACAAAATTATCGGAGTTGTTTAGGATTAAATTGAAAGTTAACTATTTTTTTGTTGTTTTTTGTGAAAAACGAAACTTGTATTATTGAATTTAAATTTTCTAAATTAGAGAGGCTGGAATCAGAATGTTTAGATACTTAAGATTCATACTAGTAGGTAATAAGCGAATATTTATATGTGCTGTGTTATTTTTAGCTTTACTATCTCTTGATGGAATTGGTGCACCGTATTTTTTAGGGAAATTTACAGATTATATGAACAAAAGTGATTTTGATAGCAGTATACATACAGTATTTTTATGGCTGATTTTTTTACTGTTAATTGTTTTATCACAATTTCTATTTAGTTTCTTTAAAGGAAAGTTTATTCAAAATGTAAATTATCAGTTAAAAAATATACATGCAGTAAATTCTGTTAGAAAAGAGAATTTACAGCAATCACCAAGTTCTTACATAACTAGTATTACTATTGAAGTCCAGCAAATTGAACAAAAATTTATCAATAATGTATTTACTATGATTTTGTGTACACTTCAAGGTGTTGTTACATTTATATTTTTGATGAATATCAATATGTTAGTGGGTTTACTTTTTGTTAGTTTGGGAGCTATACCTGCTCTAATTCCTAAGTTAACTAAAAAATGGTTAAAGAAAGGAACTATACGTTGGCAAGAAGCCAATGATCAATATATAGGATTTTTAACAGATTTTTTAGAGGCACGCCCGTTGATGAAAAGATTTGGTGTGGTAAATAATGTACTAAAAAAGTTGAATGAGAAGTTAGGAGTATCTGAAAAAAATTATTTTAAGATGGATTTTAATCAGAATATCGCTAATACCGTTATTAGTTTACTATATGTGTGCTCATTATTGATAGCATTAATGCTGGGAATAAGTTCTGTTCAAAATGGATATATGACAGTAGGGAGTTTGCTTACTATTTATATGGCAGCTGATAGGGTTGTATCTCCATTAATAACTGTTGCTTCTACATATAATGTGATTCAATCAATTGATCCAGTATTGAATAAAGTGCTAACTCTTAATAGTAAAGCCGAAGAATATGAGCAACTGCTAGAGTTACCAACAAATACAGAAGTTATCTTAGAATTTAAACAAGCTACAGTAGGATATCAAGATAATGAATTGATTAAAAATATTGATTTTTCACTTGGAAGTTATGATAAGATATTATTCAAAGCACCTTCAGGTTCAGGAAAGAGTACTTTTTTAAAAACTATTTTAGGGGAAACGAAGATATTATCTGGTACTATCAATTATGGGCAAGAAAAAGGAATTGAACTTTTTTCTGTTGTTTCTCAAAAACCATTTATCTTTGACGAAACATTGCTGTTTAATCTGACGTTTGATAGTCCAATAGATGAAAGTAGAGTCATTGAAATTTTAAGAAGAGTAGGAATGAAACATTTAGCAACAAAAGAGATGTTACATACTAAAATGGATAAACAATTACATTCTCTGTCTGGTGGAGAATTAAAACGGTTAGAGTTAGCAAGAGCATTATTATTTGAAAAACCATGCTTACTTGTTGACGAAGCTTTATCAGGGCTGGATGATGAGAGTTCAAAAATTTTGAATGATTTGATAAAAACTTATTCTGGAGCAGTTATTGATATAGAACATCACATTTCAGAGGAAATGATGGTTGGATATGATAAAATCATTACTATCAAGGACAATCATCTAGTTATAAATAAGATGTTAGTAGAGTAATTAATAGTTAAATAGTGTAATTAGATAATTTTTGTGATTGGAAGAACTGATTTTATTGCATACAAAAATCCTAATGATGATCAAATGGTTCTATAATTTATAGGGTTGGTGAATTTTCTCCATCAACCTTATAAATTATAGAACCAATAAGAGGTGGACAATAGAGTCTACCTCTTATTTTTTTAATACGAATGGCTTGTTTCGTGGTATACTATATGAGATACGTTCAATGAGCGTATTGTGTTTAACCATTCTCCAATAAAACTACCTATTGTGGAAGAAAATGATATACTATTATTTCCAGAATACGGAGCTTATACACTTTCAAATTATCGTAGTTTTCAATTAAAAAAAAGACCACGAGAATATTTTTTTGAAGATGGGATTATTAAAGAATAAAGAGGTGAGATAATGCTTCGTTTGATGCATGTTTACAAAAGCTATGTAGATTCAGATAAACAATTAAATAAAACGTGGATAGAAAGAATTTTCAGTGAAAAAGCGAAAAAAAAGGTTATTAGTGACTTGAATCTCGAAATTCACCAGGGCGAAATTGTCGGTTATATTGGTGAAAATGGAGCAGGAAAGTCTACGACTATAAAAATGATATTAGGAATTATCCCAGCTGATTCGGGAGAAGTGACAGTTTTTGGGAGAAAATCTTTTAATAATCGTAGAAGAAACGCAAAGGATATTGGTGTTTTGTTCGGACAGAAATCTCATTTATGGTGGGATTTACCACTTATTGATTCATTTAATTTTTTACAAAAAATCTATTCAAAAACTTCCAAGCAGGATATGGAGTGGCTGAAATGGTTAATGAGTGAATTAGAAGTGGATGATTATGTAGATCAACCAGTGAGAGAATTGTCACTTGGTCAGAGAATGCGTGGTGAATTCATTTGTGCATTGATTCATTCTCCAAAGCTCGTGATTTTAGATGAACCAACAATTGGAATTGATGTTCAGACAAAGAAAAAAATGATGGAAATGATTTTAAAAATTAATGAACAAAAAAATACGACTTTTATGATTACAAGTCATGATTTTCAAGAAATCGAAAAAGTTAGTCAAAAAATCATTATTTTGGATAAGGGAGAGAATGCTTATCAAGGTTCGATAGAAGATTTTAAGAACCAATATAGTTTTCTAAAAAAGATAATGTTGGAACATGAACAAGGAAAGGCTATAAAAGTGACTCATCCAAATATTAAAGAGTTGGCAAGGAACATTACTTCAACCGAGTTCTTTTTTGATACACGTAACTTATCCGAGGAGCATGCAATTGCTTTCTTTAAAAAAGAATATTCTTCGAATAATGTAGAAGTTTCTAACTTGAGTCTGTCTGAATTAATGACTGTGAAGAAGGTGTTGAAATGAGAGGGCTATGGGCCTATACTGCCTATCAATATCAATCGAATAAGAAATACCAAATGAATAATATGATGACGATTTTGAGCACATTTATTGCTGTTTCTATTCAATACTATATTTGGTTATTTGTGGAAAAAACGAACGGTATTAGAACTGAACAGATTATAATTTATACAATGTTTGCATTGACCTTGTCTAGTGTATTGCCAATGTTTTCTGCAGCAGATTTTATGAATCGAATTATTTTAAAAGGAACGATTGCAAACTATTTACAACGACCGCAACTTCCATTCTTTGTGAATGTAGCTGTTCAATTAGGAAACACTTGGTATAAGATTGTCTATCGCATTATTCCTATTTGGGTGATTTATATATTCTTTTTTAGAATTAATATCTTAGAAGAAATGGATAGCTTATTTTGGGCTTTATTATCATTAACGCTCAGTTGGATATTAGCCATGATTCTAGGACATGTGATAGGTTTGTTTTCCACATTCTTAATGAGCATCAATGGAACAAAAAGTTTATTGTCAGGTTGTTTATTATTATTTGGTGGAGGAGTTCTTCCAATTGATATTTACCCAGAGTTTTTACGTAAATTCGTACTAAAATTACCTTTTGTAGCGATTCAGTATTTTCCTAGTGCTATGTTAAGTGGTAGCCAATTGTTTTATTACGAAGATGCAATTTTTGTTCAACTTTTTTGGATTGTAGTCTTTTTTGCACTACTGCTTTTGGTACAACAACGAACTTATTTCAAACTAGAAATAATGGGAGGGTAGTATTTTGTTTTACAAAATGAAGTTATATCATAAGATTTATGCAGCATTTATAAAAATGGATATAAAAAGAATTAAGATGTATCCAATAGACTTTCTGTTAGGAAATATGGGATTTTTTCTTGAGACTATTTCAACATTATTTGTCTTGTATATTATTGTCTCTACAACCGGTATTTTAGGTGAATTTAGCGGTTACCAAGTGTTATTTTTCTATGCTTTTATAATGATAGTGAATGCAGTTTGGGAGATTTTTTTTGTGACTGTCTTGGAAGTTCCTTATCTGATTCAAACAGGAGAACTTGATATTTTTTTGGTAAGACCTTTAAATGTTTTATTTCAATTTGTGATTTTTCAACTGGATGAAGAATCGGTATTAGAGGCATTGGTTGCGTTGCTACTGTTAATAGTATCAATTTGTCAGCTGCCGACTTTATGGACTTTAACTTTTTTTGTGAAGTTAGTGCTCTTTATTGTATCTTCAATTCTTGTCAAGTATGCAGTGTATTTACTATTGAGTTGTACGGCTTTTTGGTGGGTATCCAATGATGGACTAAAAAGCATTTTTTGGGAAGTTTCTCAACTTGGAAATTATCCATTGTCGATTTATCCGAATTGGTTGAAGACATTACTTGTGGTAATTCCATTTGGTTTTATTGGGTATTTTCCTGTTAGAGAGTTATTACTTCATACAAAGCAACTTTCTTTAGAAACTTTGATGAATGTATCTTCAGGACCAGTTCTATTGATTCTGATTTATCATATTTTCTGGAAAAATGGATTAAAAAAATACCAAAGTATTGGTGGATAGTGATTTTGATGATTATTTGTGCTCTTTGACTAATCCTAGTATTGAGTCCCTCAAAAGTAAAATTTGGTTTTCCGATAAATCTTGTTACCAATAATTTTATACAAACTTCATCAGTGATTAATGAAATGATTCATCGAAGAAAAACAAAGAAGCTATATCCCTGTGATATGGCTTTTTCTATAGGAATAGTCACAAACCTAAAAATTTGGTATAATTCAAGAATGAAATCAAAGGAATGACAATCTCTAGGAAATGCACCCCTAAACATTGTTTGCACCCCCCTAGAGTAAAAAAGGAGAAAATGTATGATAAAAGTCATTGCACTAGATTTAGATGGAACATTATTAACTGGTGAAAAGAAGATAACTGAAGAAAATAGAAAAGCTATTAAATTAGCCAAAGAAAATGGGATTAAAGTAGTTCTTTGTACTGGTCGACCAATTGTAAGTATTGTTCACTTACTTGAAGAATTAGACCTGATGGGGGACGATGATTACGCAGTTAACTTTAATGGAGGTTTGATTCAAAAAACAAAATATGGAGAAATCGTTTATGAAACAGGACATACTGTAGAAGATATGAAATATTGCTATGAAGAAGTAACCAAAGTAGGGCTTCCATTAGTTATGATTGATACGGTGAGAGCTTACGAGCCAACGCCTCCCAAAGGACGTCCGTCAATTTATAATACATTACCGCATCCAATTACCTTTGAACAAAAGAATCCAGAAGAATTTGAAGAAGGACATATCTTTAATAAAGCCGTTCTTTGCATCGATCATGACATCTTGGATGAAGGAATTGCAAAATTACCAAAAGAATTCTTTGAACGTTTCAACTGTATGAAATCAAGATCATTCTTGTTAGAAGTCGTTCCAAAACATGTATCAAAAGGAAACGGCTTGAAGATGTTAGGAGAGATTCTAGGAATTTCATTGGATGAAATGGCAGCATGTGGTGATGAGGAAAATGACTTACCAATGTTAACAGTTGTCGGTTATCCAGTAGCCATGGGCAATGGTTCAAAAGAAGTCAAAGATGTGGCAAAATATGTAACAGCAACGAATGAGGATTCAGGAGTTGCTAAGGCTATTTACCATATTATAAAAATGAATAAACAAGCGTAAAGTGAGGGGAAAATATGGGATTATTTGATCGAATTAAACGTGCCTTTACCGGTGAAGATGAAGTCATTAAACATGAGGAAAAGAAAGAATCAATTGTTATAGAAAAATATGACAAGGGGATGGAGAAAACACGTCGTAGTTTCTCTGATCGTTTAAACGAATTCCTTGCTGACTTCAGAGAAATTGACGAAGACTTCTTTGAGGATTTAGAAGAAACTTTTATTTCTTCAGACGTTGGTTTTGAAATGACATTAGCCATTACAGATGCCTTACGTGATGAAGTTCGTCTGCAAAATGCAACGACTTCTGGTCAAGTAAAAGAGGTCATCATTGAGAAGATGGTCGATATTTACGAAAAAGGGGAAGACAATCTGTCTGCATTGAAGAAAGCAGAAGGTCGTCCAACTGTGTTAATGTTTGTCGGCGTGAATGGGGTTGGTAAAACAACAACGATTGGTAAGATCGCTTGGAGACTGAAGCAAGAAGGTAACAAAGTTTTACTTGCTGCAGGAGATACATTCCGTGCAGGTGCAATTCAACAATTGGAAGTATGGGGCGAACGAGTTGGCGTTCCTGTTGTATCAGGGCGTGAAGGAGGAGATCCATCCTCTGTTGTATTTGATGCGATAAAAAAAGCGAAGGAAGAAAACTTTGATTATTTATTAATCGATACAGCTGGACGTCTTCAAAACAAAGTGAACTTGATGAAAGAATTAGAGAAGATGAATCGTATCATCTCCCGTGAAATTGAAACGGGAGCAGATGAGACTTTATTAGTTTTAGATGCGACAACTGGACAAAACGCTCTTGTGCAAGCAAAACAATTCGGAGAGACAATCAACATTACAGGACTAATCTTAACGAAATTAGACGGAACTGCAAAAGGTGGAGTGATCCTTTCTATTCGTCATGAATTAAATATTCCTGTTAAATTCATTGGTTTAGGTGAACAGATGGATGACTTGCAACCATTTGAACCAGAACAATTTATTTACGGATTAGTAAAAGATATGCTATAATACGTTTATATTAAATTGAAATGAGGCGATATAATGGAGAATAATCATTATAGTGTTCAATCTAGTATTGAAGGAAGAAATCAGTTTTTCATGAAAGTATACGGCTGGATGTTTGGAGGAATTGCAATTTCTGCTGTGGTTGCTTATTTATTTAGCACGACTCCGGCATTATTCAGGCTATTTTATAATTTCATGGCAGCAACACATGGATATGGTATGTGGGGAATTTTCTTATTACAATTAGTTCTTGTATTTTTAATGCGACCTAATTACGAGAACCTAGGAAATCCTATTCGCTATATGGTCATGTATTGCTTGTATGCAGCACTAACAGGGTTAACATTCTTTACATTAACTTTTGTATATGATTTAGGAAGTATTGTTCAAGCATTTGCTTCTACATGTGCTTTGTTCGTAGGGCTATCTGTTGTAGGATTTACAACAAAAAAAGACCTAACTGGATGGGGTCAACAAGCATTGGGCGCTTTAATAGGTCTAATTCTTGCAAGTCTTCTTAACTTATTCTTCTTCCGTAGTTCTATGGTAGAGTGGATTATGTCAGGTATTTCTTTAATCATCTTTATCATATTAACAATTTATGATACACAAAAACTAAAAAGAATGTATGATTACTTCGAAGGACAATCAGCACTTGAAGGAATTGCTATTCTTGGTGCGTTAGAATTATATCTTGACTTTATCAATATCTTCTTAGATATTCTTCGTTTATTCGGAAGTGGAAAAGATTAATTTGTTTAAATAGGTCTGGGTTTATCCCAGGCTTATTTTTTTGTAAAAATATTTTTAATAGGAAAGAAATAATTACATGCATTATAGTAGAAAATCATGTATACTACCTACGTACGCATTAACGATATAGGAGGAAATTTATGTTTGAGTTAAATGCATTCGATTATGAGGATATTCAATTAGTCCCAAATAAATGTATTGTAAATAGTCGTTCGGAGTGTGATACTACAGTAAAATTAGGGAAGTTCACTTTTAAACTTCCTGTAGTTCCAGCTAATATGCAAACTGTCATTGATGAATCTGTAGCAGAGTTTTTAGCAAAGAATGGGTATTTTTATATTATGCATCGTTTTGATGAGCAAAGTCGTTTGCCATTTGTAAAACGAATGAAAGAGAATGGTTTAATTTCATCTATTAGTGTGGGTGTAAAACCGCAAGAGTATGATTTCATTCTAGAATTAAAAGAAAAAAATTTAGTTCCTGACTATATCACAATAGATATCGCGCATGGTCATTCAAATTCTGTGATTGATATGATTGGTCATATAAAAAAACATTTACCAGAAACTTTTGTAATTGCTGGAAATGTAGGAACGCCAGAAGCCGTTCGTGAACTTGAGAATGCTGGGGCAGATGCAACAAAAGTAGGGATTGGACCTGGAAAAGTATGTATTACAAAAATTAAAACAGGATTTGGTACTGGCGGATGGCAGTTAGCGGCTCTACGTTGGTGCTCTAAAGCTGCTCGTAAACCTCTCATTGCAGATGGTGGAATTCGTACGCATGGTGACATTGCTAAATCTATTCGTTTTGGTGCCACAATGGTTATGATTGGTTCACTTTTTGCAGGACATGAAGAGTCACCCGGTAAAACTGTAGAAGTGGATGGACAACTTTATAAAGAATATTTTGGAAGTGCTTCTGAGTACCAAAAAGGGGAACGTAAAAATGTGGAAGGTAAGAAAATTGTCGTTCCATATAAGGGATTGCTTCAAGATACTTTAATTGAAATGCAACAAGATTTACAATCATCAATTTCATATGCAGGCGGAAAAGATATCGAAGCCATTCGTAAAGTAGATTATGTGATTGTAAAAAACTCTATTTTTAATGGGGATTCTATTTAAACAGATTGTTAAGCAGAAAGAGAAATCTTTCTGCTTTTTTAATTTGATATTTATTCTTCGAAAATTGTTTGTTATACTAATCTAAAGAACTCCATAAAAGGAGGAAAAAACTATGTGGCTATTTAATCGAAAAAGTCGAAGGAAAGATGAATTCGAATTGGAAGAGACGCTTGATAGTGAAACTGTCGAAGTAGACAGTGATTCCGATGAAGATTGTTATCTCCAAATTTCGGAAATTATCACAGACCATAATCAGACCGTAAAAGGATTATTAGAAAATTATTTTGAGGATCCTAGACTTTTATTGGAAGAGTTCCAAGAAGATTGCGATGAATGGAATGAGGATTCTGAACTTCTTCATGAGGAATTGATGGATGATTATTGGTTGATTCTTCTATTGACTTTAGAAAAAGAATCATATGCTAAAAGGATATACTGGAGAGATAATGTAGAAACTGTCATGAAAAATCTCAAACAGTTAAAAAAGCTAAAAGAGATTTCTCTTGATGAACGTTTAAGCCATTGTAACTATCAATCTTTAGCGGAATTTCTAGAGTGCATTTCAATGGAACTCCAGAAGCTTGAGATAATTATTGGAACTTTCGAATTGGATGATGAGAATGTTTTAATTTTTTCAATGATGGAAAAAAGGATGGGAAAATTCAATAAATTAGTGAATACAATAGAGAAAAGTTGGAAGCAAATTTCGTAACGATTACAAAATGGTTACATTTTTGCTTCTTTCTATTTGAAAACTTAAGAAAATCTTAGTAAAATAAAATAGATTGTAAGGAGGATAGTGATGAATAAACGAAATTTAAAGTTTCTACTTGGAGTACTGAGTTGTTCTTTTGTATTAACTAGTTTAGCACCCATTTCAGCGGAGGAAACGACAGAAGAATCTGTTTCGCAAACAACTGTTGTGGAAGAAACAGAAGAAGCACCAACAACGGTCGCTCCGGAGAAGAAAGAAGAAACGACTCAGCAAAAATCAACAGAACTTTCTATTGAAGATGAGATTTTCGAGATCACTCAAAGATATGGTTATGATGTTAGTGAGTATTATCGACCAGAAAGTGCCATTTTAGTCGATGCTGAAACTGGACAAATTTTATATGGTGACCATATTGATAAGCCTTGGGATCCTGCTAGTACTACTAAACTAATGACAGCTTATTTAGTATATGAAGCTATTAAAGCTGGAAAAATTACATTAGATACGAAAATTACTGCGACTGAATTAGACAGAGCTATTTCTACGATTGATGATATTAGTAATAATCAAATTAGAGCAGGCATTGAATATCCGGTTCGAGATTTATTATATTTAATGATGTATCCTTCTTCAAATGTAGCTACTGTAATGCTTTCGCACGCTATCAGTCAATCAAATGAAGAATATATTAAAATGATGAACGATAAAGCAAAAGAACTTGGTATGACGAATTCTAAGTTCTATAATCCAAGTGGGGCAGTAGTGTCGGCGTTCCGTGGATTATATACAGTGGAAGGTGTTCCAGATGAATATAATCAAACAACTGCTAGAGATTTAGCAACTTTATCTTATTATTTCTTAAAAAATTTCCCAGAATTTCTTGAAATCACCAGAGAGCCAGCAGTGACAACAATGGAAGGAACGGTAGTAGAAGAAACATTCTATACATTAAACCAATTAGCAAGTGGAATGAATCAAGGTTATTTCCATGTTGATGGTTTTAAAACCGGATCTTCTCCAAACGCAGCTTTGAACCATGTTATTACAGCCAAAGAAAAAGGCAGACGAGTAATCGAAGTGTTAATGGGAGTAGGTAGTTGGAGTGATTATAATACTAGCGTGTATTATAGGGCTCAATTTGGGAATGCTATTTTAGAAAAGGCATTTACGGAATATCATGAAGAAATAGTTTTAAAAGCTGGTGTTCATGAAATTGATGGTCAGAAAATAAAAGTAGAAAAAGATATTAAAGCTATTACCAAAGGCGATTCAAAACCAACCTATAAGTTAGTTGGCGATGAGATTATCGTTGAAAATACTTTTCCAACTTTAACAAAAGCGATTAAAAGTAATGTACATAAGGTTACTAAGGTAGTAGAAGAAACAACAACTGAAGAAGCTGCAACTACGTCTGAAGCTAAGAATGAAAGTGTATTGTCCTTTAATGATGAGGATACAAGCACTTTTGTTGGATGGTTACGAAGCTTAAGTAAAAACCCATTATTACTTGCTGGTATTTTATTAGCTTTAAGTGTATTTATTAGTGGGATTGTGATTGCAACTGTTCAAGTATTCAAAAAAGATTATTAAAACAAGAAACCCCTGAGAATTTCTTCTCAGGGGTATTTGTTTATTTAAAGAATGCCCAGAACCAATCGATGATGAATCTTAATCCGATGGTATAAGCAGCTAATGTAAACGGCTTAAAGACTAGAATAATAATAATGAACTTTTTATAAGTCATCTTTGTTAAACCAGCTAACATACATAAAAAGTCATCCGGAGAAACTGGGAAGAACATCATGAAAGCAAAAAAGTAGTCAAACCATTTTCCTTTATCCAGCCAATTGATATAACGATTATACGTATTTTCACTTACCATTGATTTTACGAATTGTTGACCGTATTGACGTGCAAGGTAGAATGCGATAATTGAACCGATAATAATACCGATGTAATTGTAGACATTCCCGATAATATTTCCGTAAATATAAACTCCAGCAATACTTGTTAGAGCGCCAGGTATAATTGGAACAACTGTTTGTAATATTTGGAGAAAGATAAAAATTGGAGGCCCCCAAATGCCAGCCTGTAACATATATGCAGATAAAGTCTCTTCAGAAGTGAATAAGCCTTTTTGCCAAGCCCAAACAATAAATACGACTGTTGCAATTGCTCCTAAAATGGAAGCGATATTCATTACTTTCTGAGCGGTAGGTGAGAGTGGCTTTCCTTGTTTAATTTCGTTGGTTGTCATTGTTGCTCCTTTATGATTTTAAATTTCTTTCTGTTGCAACTTTATCGTAAAATTGTTGCCATTGGAGAAGAATACTCTCTTTTGAGTAAAATTGTTCGCCACGTTTTGAGCCTTCACATGCCATAGCATAGTACTCAGGATCTTCTTTAAGTTTAGTTAATTGTTCTTTAAACGTTTGTTGACTTGTCCCTTTTAAATAGTAGTCAAATAATATTGGCTTGTACTCAGGTAAGTCACGTAATAGAAGAGGAATATTAGCATTCATGGATTCTAAAATAGTCATAGGGAATAATTCTTCAAAAGAAAGTTGTAACATGACGTCAGCCATATTAAAAAATTCATTCATTTGGTTTCTTTCAACCAATCCTAGAAAATGAACATTATCAGGAAGATCATCCATATGTTCCATAATTTCTTTTCGTCCCTCAGAAATTCCTTTAAAAGCAAAGTCTCCAGCCCAAACAAACTGAATTTCAGGCATTTTTTCAGCTAAATCGATAAATTCTAGAACACCTTTTCTCATTTGCAATTGTCCAGCAGATACGACTGTGAACTGATCAGGATTTAATCCAAATTTCTTTCTTAATTCCCCTTTAGATTGATCAGTGATTTTATAAAAGGTATCACGAGATACAAAGTTTGGAATATAAGTAACTTTTGAACGATCGACTCCATATTGTTCTAAGTCATCAATAAAACGGGGATTAACAGTTACTAAATAATCCGCTTGTTTGTAAAAAGATAGGACATATTTATAGAACAATTCTTTTATTGGTTTTGGAAGAGAAATACTTTTTTCGAGTGTTTCAGGTAAGAAATGTACTGATGCTATTGTTGGTTGCTTCTTATTGTTTAAGAATGACTTAAACAGAAAGTCTGGATTAATTGTATGAATATGATTAATATCAGCAATCTTTAATTGGTTTACAACTACTTTGTATCCTTTAAGACCTTCAGTTACTAAATTAATTTGTTCCTCTGTTGCAGACATCACTCCTTGTCCTTTGACACTGTCTGCACGAGTTAGCATATTTATTGTAAGCATATTGACTCCTTAATAGTATATTTCCAACCCATTTTACCATGAATTAAAGCATTTGGAAAACAGCATCAACAAAATTTAGAAAAATTAATGTTTTTGCCTTATTGTTTGAATTTTTGTATACTAAAAAAGAAGAAAGAATCGAGGGTGTTTATGAAAAAAAGTAAAAGATCTAATAAAAAATCTAAAGAAGAAGAAATGACACTAGTAGATTGTTACTATATTCCTTCTGTTATAGCGGAACAATTTCAGCTTTTAAGAGAGCATTGTGCACTAGAAGTTGAAAAGGAACTAGCATTATTGTTTTCGAAAGTAGTTCGCGAGTACCGAGAAGAGGTGGGACAAGTAGTTGTTTCTTATGATGATAATGGAAATAAGACTTGCGAAATCCCTCTAAGTCCTATTGAAGTTTCAAAATTGGAAAAAGAGATTTCAGCGGAAAGATTAAATAAATATATCTTATCAAAGATTCATTGATAATAGAAAAGTAAGCTGGGCATTGTCCAGTTTATTTTGTTAGAAGTCTAGGAGTTAATTATTTTTAGCAAACATCATTTGATAAAGCGTGAGGTGAAGAGAAATGGAAAAGAGTATTCAAAATTTTACTTTTCAAAATCCAACAAAAATTTTATTTGGGAAAAAACGTATAGAGGAAATTGATAATGAAATACCTAAAGATGCAAAAGTCCTCATCTTATATGGTGGAGGATCAGTCAAAAAAAATGGAGCCTTTGAGAGAGCAGTTTTAGCTCTTGGAGGACGCGATTGGGATGAGTTTTCGGGAATAGAGGCAAATCCTACATTCGAAACGTTAATGAAGGCTGTCCATAAAGTAAGAGAAGGAGGTTTTACCTACTTACTTGCAATCGGAGGTGGTTCTGTCATTGATGGAACTAAATTTGTCTCTGCAGCCAGCCTGTTTGAAGGAGACCCTATAGATTTATTTGGTTGGGGAATTGGAAAAGGACTACCCGTTCAAGAGATTGTACCATTTGGAACGATTTTAACCTTACCAGCAACTGGTTCTGAAATGAATTCTGGAGCAGTGATTAGTTTTATTGAAAAAAATGCAAAAGTAAGTTTTAGAGGGCCAAAGACGTTTCCAGTATTTTCAGTATTAGAGCCCGAACTAACCTATACATTACCTGAACGTCAATTAGTAAACGGACTCTTAGACTCATTCATCCATGTAATGGAGAATTACTTAACCTATCCAGTAGGAGGGATTCTTCAGGATCGTTATGCAGAAAGCATCCTTCAAACGTTGATTGAGATTGCTCCTCGTATTATTGATATTCATCATATTGATTATAACGATAGAGCTACTTTTATGTGGTGTGCCACTAATGCGTTAAATGGGACAATTAATTTAGGCGTTCCGACGGATTGGTCTTCTCACGCATTAGGTCATGAAATCACTTTAAATCATGGAATAGACCATGGGAGAACATTATCAATTGTATTGCCAGCGATGATGAAAGTTAGGAAAAACCAAAAATGGGAAAAGTTAGTTCAATATGGAAAACGCGTCTGGGGATTAGATGGAGAAGAGAATGAGGTTGTGGAACAAGCTATTATAAATACAGAAAAATTTTTCTCATCTCTGGGTGCTCCTACTCGATTTAGTGATGTAGGTTTAGGTGAAGAAGTAATCCCAGCATTAGTGGAAGGACTAAAACGTCATAAGAAGGTCGCTTTATCTGAACATGGGGATGTGACTCCTGAAGTTGCTTATGAGGTATATAAAACGGCTTTATAAATAGAATGTACTTTTTATTAGTCTTGAATGAAAGGAAGATTAAATGGCTAGTGAATTGATTGAAAGCAAACTTAAGAATCTTCCAGATTTACCGGGTTGCTATATTATGAGAAATAGTAACGATGAGATTATCTATATTGGGAAGGCCAAGAATTTAAAAAATCGTGTTCGTTCTTATTTCAGAGGTGCACATGATACGAAAACTGAAAAACTAGTTAGTGAAATCCACCATTTTGAGTATATTGTGACAAAGACAAATAAAGAATCTCTTTTACTCGAAATTAACCTGATAAAAAAATATC
Source organism: Granulicatella sp. HMSC30F09 (assembly GCF_001806915.1). Classification (NCBI taxonomy): domain Bacteria; kingdom Bacillati; phylum Bacillota; class Bacilli; order Lactobacillales; family Carnobacteriaceae; genus Granulicatella; species Granulicatella sp. HMSC30F09. Next base: position 52,678 of record NZ_KV786404.1, read on the forward strand.
AACCGTACTACAATATTAAGTTGAAACAAGGGACGATGTATCCTTATTTAAAAATCACTTCAGAGAGGGATCCGCAATTAGTGATTTCTCACAAAGTTGAAAAAGATGGAGGAATTTATTTTGGGCCTTACCCTAATGTAACTGCTGCTACGTCTACCCAACAACTCATTCAAAAAATTTATCCATTAAGAAAATGTGGGAAGAATGAAACCAGAGCTTGTTTTTATTATCATTTAGGACAGTGCATCGGTTGTTGCGACCATGAAATTTCTGAGGAAGAGTACAAAACACAAATAAAAAAAATTCAACGCTTTTTAAATGGAGATGTAAAAGCCATTAAAGATGATTTGAATCAGAGAATGTTAGAGGCCTCTGAACGATTGGAATTCGAAAAAGCTATGGATTATCGTGATCAAATTCAATACATTGAAGCAACGGTTGAGAAGCAAAACATAATGAGTTCTGATTTCACGAATCGAGATGTATTTGCGTACTTTGTTGATCGAGGATGGATTTCAATTCAAGTATTTTTATTAAGACAATCAACGATTATTAAAAGGGAAGCAGCGATGTTTCCTATTTATGATCAAATTGAAGATGAAGTTCTATCCTTTATTATCCAGTTTTATGAAGATCAAAACCATATTTTACCTAAAGAAATATTAGTTCCGGATGCTTTAGATATTGATTTACTATCCGAGACACTGGGGGTAAAAGCTGTATCCCCAAAAAGAGGATCTAAAAAAAGAATGCTAGACTTAGCGACTCAAAATAGTGAGATTTCTTTATTAGAGAAGTTTAGAAGAGAAGAGCAGAGTCAGTTAAAAACATTAGGTGCTTTAGATGAGTTATCACAAGCTCTTGGACTTGAAAAGTTGTCGGTGATTGAGTCTTTTGACCATTCAAATATTCAAGGTACGAATCCTGTTTCTGCTATGGTTGTTTTTCGAGATGGGAAACCCGATCGGAAACATTATCGAAAATTTAAGGTGAAGACGGTCCTTGGAAGCCATGAGTTCGCGACGACGCAAGAAGTGATTAGAAGACGTTATTCTAGATTGCTAAGAGAAAAAGCGGACCTTCCTGATTTAATCTTAATGGATGGTGGAAAAATTCAAATGAAAGCTGCTATGGAAGTTCTAGAAGATGAACTAGGCTTATCTATTCCGGTTTGTGGGATGGTAAAAAATGATAAACATAAAACGGCCTCTTTAATTTATGGAGAAAAATTTACTCCTATTGAATTAGATCGAAAAGGACAAGCCTTTCAATTGATTCAAAGAGTCCAAGAAGAGGTTCACCGATTCGCTATAACTTTTCATAGACAAGTTAGAAGCAAGAATACTTTCTCTTCAAAATTGGAGTTAATAGATGGAGTAGGACCGAAAACTAGAAAGAAACTTTTAAGTCATTTTAAGACTACTACCGCAATAAAAAATGCTAGTGTTGAGGAGTTACGGAAGATTGGAATCTCTGAAAAAGTTGCAAGCAATATAATAACAACGTTTCAGAATGAATAAATTTTTAAGAGTAAAAACATAAAAGTGAAACAGGTAAATTATCTGTTTCATTTTTTAGTTTACTTTTCAAGACTTAATCTTTGTTTTTTTTGGATGGATGTGCTATCTTTTTGATTGTTGAAAAATAAATAAAAGGTGGTTAAACCAATGAAAAAATGGATGAAAGCTGGTTTCGTTGCTGTGGCTACATTATTAGCAGCATGCGGAGCAAACACAACAAAAACACAAGAATCAACTGTATCAGTTTCAGATGCGCAAGCAAACTGGGATAAAATTGTTGAATCTGGTGTCATTAAAGTATCAACAGCAGGTACTTTATATCCACAATCATTCCATAATGATAATAATGAACTAACTGGTTACGATGTGGAAATCATGAAGGAAGTTGCGAAGCGTTTAAACCTTAAAGTTGAATTTACGGAAATGGGTGTTGACGGAATGTTAACAGCTTTAGATAGTGGAATGACGGATATCGCTAACTATTCAATTGAAGAAGGTGCGAAAAACTTCGATGACTATTTACACACTACACCTCATAAATACTCATTTACATCAATGGTTGTTCGTGGAAGCGATAATTCAGGAATCCATTCTTGGGCTGATGTAAAAGGTAAAAAAGCAGCAGGTGCAGCTAGTACAAACTACATGAAGATTGCTAAAAAACTTGGTGCGGAATTAGTTGTTTATGACAACGTAACAAATGATGTATATATGTCTGATTTAGTAAACGGACGTACAGATGTAATTATCAACGATTACTACTTACAATCAATCGCGGTCGCTTTTGCTAAAGATAAATACGACATTAAGATTAACGAAGGTGTTTACGCAAACCCTTATAGCTCAAGCTTCTCAATTTCATTAAATAACACTGTATTACGTGATAAGTTCAATGAAGCGATGGATGCAATGAAGAAAGATGGAACATTGAAAAAAATCTCTGAAAAATTCTTCGCTGGTCAAGACGTAACAGAACCTAAAGAATTCAAAACAGAAAAAATCGATATTTCAGATGTAGACTAATATGTTAAATAAAATCTTCGATATCAGTATTGCGATTAACAATTTTTGGTTTATTCTTAGTGGATTAGGATATACATTAGGAGTCGCATTAACAAGCTTCGTATTCGGAACGATTTTAGGATTTATTCTCGTATTAATGAGACGGTCAAGGTTCCGTTTTCTACGATGGATTGCAACGTTTCATGTGTCCTTTATGCGAGGAACACCAACGCTAGTGTTTTTATTTTTACTATATTTTGGTTTACCATTCTTAAAAATAACGTTACCCGCTTTAGTCTGTGCGCTCCTTTGCTTTAGTATTGCAAGTAGCGCGTATATTTCCGAAGTATTACGTTCGGCAATGGATGCAGTGGATAATGGCCAATGGGAAGCAGCGATGTCTCTTGGGATGAGTTATCGTCAAACTTTACAAAAAGTCATCGTACCTCAAGCGTTTCGAATTGCAATCCCACCATTAAGTAATGTGTTACTGGATATGATTAAAGGATCGTCTCTAGTTGCGATGATTTCACTACCTGATATTTTCCAAAATGCGAAAATTGTAGGTGGTCGCGAACAAAACTATATGACGGTTTATATTTTAGTAGCAATTATTTACTGGATTATCTGTTTGCTTTTCGAACAAGGGCAACGATATTTAGAAAAGAAAATGGCACTTTAATAGAAAATAGTACAGAGAACTGTGTAACAGCAGTTCTCTTTTTTATAGAAACGTTGAAACTATTTGAAGTATAGGAGTTTCTTCGTTAAAATGAATAGGACTCAAAAGAACATTGGTTATCGGAAAGGACACTTATGAATACGAAAATTATTTGGGAGCAACACGGCTTCCACACATTAACACCGATACAAGAAAAGACACAAGAACTGATTAAAGAGGGGACAGATATCGTAGCCATCTCACCAACAGGGACTGGGAAAACATTAGCGTATGTCGTTCCTATTTTGGAAAGAGTAAAAGCAGATAGGACATTGCAAGCTCTTATTGTGGCGCCTTCACAAGAATTAGCCCAACAAATTGGAACAGTGATTAGAGAATGGAAATCTCCAGAAATCCGTGTGCAAGTTTTAGCAGGCGGTGCAAACGTTAAACGCCAAGTAGAGAAGTTAAAAGAAAAACCAGAAATTGTTGTCGGAACACCTGGTCGACTATTAGAACTTTCTAAACTTCGTAAATTAAAGCTTCATCAAGTAGAACTACTCGTATTAGACGAGGCAGATTATTTACTAGACCCGGAGCAATTGAATAATACGAGAGAACTTGTAAAAAAACTTCCTTCTGAAAGACAAGTACTTTGTTTTTCAGCGACAAAGAATAAAAATTTAGAAGAAGTGAATAAATGGATTAATATGCAACCGACTTTTATTGAAGTTTCAGAGAGAAACGCTGCGCATGCGAATGTAATTCATGGATATATTGAATGTCCAACTAGAAAACGTGATGAGATACTAAGAAAGCTCGCTTTCTCAGAAAATGCAAACCAAGCATTAGTTTTCGTTAATTCGATTGCAAACGCCGCATTACTCGGAGAAAAGTTATCGTTTCATCAAGTCCCAGTTGCACTTTTATCAAGTGATGCTCATCAATCGGAACGTAAGAAAGCTATTGATTTATTTAAAAAAGGGCAGATTCCGTTCTTACTTAGTACTGATGTAGCACAGCGGGGACTGGATATTGAAGATTTACCACTTGTTATTCATTATGATATTGCAGACTCAACAGATGAATATACACATCGTTCTGGTCGCACAGGACGAATGGGGAAAGATGGTTTAGTTCTGAGTCTAGTGAACGACCGTGAACTAAGAGACTTGAAGAAAGTTGCGGGAAAACATAAACTAGTTCCATTCGAATTATATGCAGGACAATTAAAACCAGTTGAGCAATTGAAGAAGAAAGAAGTAAGTTCTAAGAAACCAATTCAGAAACGAAAGAAGGGGAATAAGAATGGAAATCATCGAGGATTTAAAAAGTCAAATTAGTTTCTTCGGATTTGAAATGACAGATACCGATAGCTTAATAGCTTTAGATAAAGGAGAACAGAACTTTGTACTCTTTTGGGCTAAAGATGGTTTCGTTCTGTTTGAAACTTCTAAAGAAGGTGTTTGGAGAGCAAATAGACCCATCGTTATTCCTTCAAATCGTATTCAAAAAGTTTCTTTTGAAAAGAGGCTCTTAGGAAATCCGAAACTAATATTGCAATATTTAGATAAAGAGGAGACTTTCGTTGTACCGATGAAATGCAGATTTCATCAAAATCAAAAAACAGAAGTAAAGAAATTTATTAATACAATAGAAGGATTAAAAGGGTAGTTGTATGGAAAGTATAAGTTCACCTAAGAACGAAAAAATTAAGGAGCTTGTTAAACTTCAGACTGCAAAAGGTCGTAAGAAAGCAGGAATGTATCTACTTGAAGGGGAACACCTTGTTGAAGAAGCGATTAAAGAAAGAGCTCAGATTAAGTTGATAGTGGTTACCAGTAATCGTCTTGAAGACTATAAAAATCTGTTAGCCCAAACAGATGTACAGGTGCTAGTTGTATCACAAGACGTCTTCCATAAGTTATCAATGACGGAGACGACTCAAGGGATTTTAGCAGTTGTTGAAATTGTTAAGCAAGAGATATTACCTCATAAAGGTCGTTTCATTGTGTTAGACGCAGTTCAAGATCCTGGTAATTTAGGAACGATTGTAAGAACGGCTGATGCTGCTGGTTTTGATGCGGTTGTTTTAGGGACGGGGACGGTTGATTTATATAACGACAAAGTTCTTCGCTCCATGCAAGGAAGTCATTTTCACATTCCCGTTTTCCAAGCGAACTTACAAGAATACTTGCCAATACTCAAAGAGAAGGGTGTTCAAGTGGCTGTTACAGCATTGCATCGAGATTCAAAGGATTATTCAGTCTTACAAGGAGCAACAGATGTAGCTATTGTCGTTGGTAATGAAGGTCAGGGAGTCTCTGACGACGTGATTGATTTAGCAGATGTCGTAGTGACGATTCCGATGTTTGGAAAAGCGGAATCACTGAACGTTTCAATTGCCTCAGCTTTATTAATGTATAAAACGAAAGAAACGAAGGAGTAATCAATGGATAATAGACCAAATCCAATGGGAAGAAAACGTCCCATTCTTGAAACTGTTAAAACTATGACAATTATCTTCTTTGCTTTAAGTGCCATTGCAGCTTTATATGATTTTGCCTTAGCTGTGAGAGTACTAATCATGGCGATAGTAATGTTGGTCATCTATACCATCATGTTATTTTCAAAAAAGCATAAATTAGATGATAGAGAAAAAGAAACCGAAGAGTCATAATGAAGCTGTAAAATCGATTGACAGAATATTTGTCTTTAGGTATAATAATTTAGTACTGTTTCAGTAGCTCAGCAGGATAGAGCATTCGCCTTCTAAGCGAACGGTCGGGGGTTCGAATCCCTCCTGAAACGCTAAATTGAAAGAGCATTATCAAATTAAATTTGATAATGCTCTTTTTGTTTTTAAGTCAGTGAAATCAAGGTAAAAAAGGTTAGATTGTGAATAATTAAGGTTACTTTGTGAAATATTTCATTCTGTTTCAAAATTTTAGTACAGCAGACATAACTGTTATAATACATCTTTCACAACTTACACTGCCTTAAAATAGCGATTATAACAATACTTAACAAAATCTTTGTATTTTTATACACTTATGTATTGCACTTAGATTTAATTGTGTTATAATATTTGTGTAGATAGCTGTTATAAGTTTCACAACCAATTATCTAAGGAGGAAAAATTTATGGAACAATGGAACGGTTTCAAAGGTAAAGTATGGAAAGAAGAAGTTAACGTCCGTGACTTTATCCAAGAAAACTACACACTTTATGAAGGAGACGACAGTTTCTTAGCTGGTCCTACAGAAGCTACTAAAGCTTTATGGGCACAAGTAATGGACTTGAACAAACAAGAACGTGAAGCTGGTGGTGTCTTAGACATGGACACTAAAGTTGTATCAACAATCACTTCACATGGTCCTGGTTACTTAAACAAAGATTTAGAAACAGTTGTTGGTTTCCAAACTGAAAAACCATTCAAACGTAGCTTACAACCATTTGGTGGTATTCGAATGAGTGAGCAATCAGCTGAAGCTTACGGATTCAAGATTGATGAAGAAATTTCTCGTATCTTCCGTGACTGGCGTAAAACTCACAACCAAGGTGTATTCGATGCTTACACTCCAGAAATGCGTTCAGCTCGTAAATCAGGTGTTATCACAGGTTTACCAGATGCTTATGGACGTGGACGTATCATCGGTGACTACCGTCGTGTAGCTTTATACGGGGTTGATCGTTTAATCGCTGAAAAACAAAAAGACTTCGCTAATATTGGCGATGGCACAATGTCAGACGATGTTATTCGTTTACGTGAAGAAGTTTCAGAACAATACCGTGCATTATTAGAATTAAAAGAATTAGGTAACATCTACGGATTCGATATTTCTAAACCAGCTTCAAACGCTCGCGAAGCTTTCCAATGGTTATACTTAGGATACTTAGCAGCTATTAAAGAACAAAATGGTGCGGCTATGTCTCTTGGACGTACTTCAACATTCTTAGATATTTATGTACAACGTGACTTAGAAAACGGAACATTAACTGAAGAACAAGCACAAGAGCTTGTTGACCACTTCGTTATGAAATTACGTTTAGTTAAATTCGCTCGTACACCTGAATATAACGCTTTATTCTCAGGAGACCCAACTTGGGTAACTGAATCAATCGCCGGTGTTGGTGAAGATGGACGTCCATTAGTAACTAAGAACAGTTTCCGTTTCTTACACACATTAGTAAACTTAGGACCAGCTCCAGAACCAAACTTAACAGTTCTTTGGTCAACTCGTTTACCAGAAAACTTCAAATTGTTTGCAGCTAAAACTTCTATTCAAACTTCTGCAATCCAATATGAAAACGATGATGTAATGCGTCCTGAGTGGGGTGACGACTATGGAATTGCTTGCTGTGTATCTGCTATGCGTATCGGTAAACAAATGCAATTCTTCGGAGCTCGTGCTAACTTAGCGAAAACATTATTATATGCGATTAACGGTGGTATCGATGAAAAATCTAAAGCGCAAGTTGGTCCTAAATATCAACCAATCACTTCAGAATACTTAGATTACGAAGAAGTAATGGCTAAATACAACGATATGATGGAATGGATTTGTGGTTTATACTTAAACACATTAAACATCATCCACTATATGCATGATAAATACAGTTACGAAAGACTTGAAATGGCATTACATGACACTGAAATTCTACGTACAATGGCAACTGGTATCGCTGGATTCTCAGTAGCAGTTGACTCATTATCAGCTATTAAATATGCGAAAGTTAAAACTATTCGTGATGAAGATGGCGTTGTTGTAGACTATGAAGTAGAAGGCGACTTCCCTAAATATGGTAACAACGATGACCGCGCTGACGAAATCGCAATTTGGTTATTGAAAGAATTCATGACTAAAGTTAAAAAACATAAAACTTACCGTAATGCTAAACATACAACTTCTATCCTTACAATTACTTCTAACGTAGTTTATGGTAAGAAGACAGGTAACACTCCTGATGGACGTCGTGCCGGCGAACCATTTGCACCAGGTGCTAACCCTATGCATGGTCGTGACACACACGGAGCATTAGCTTCATTATCATCAGTTGCTAAAGTACCTTACAAATATGCATTAGATGGTATCTCAAATACATTCTCAATCATTCCTAAAGCTTTAGGACGTGAATTAGATGTACAAGAAGAAAACTTAGTTTCTATGTTAGATGGTTACGCTTCAAAAGGTGGTCACCACTTAAACATCAACGTATTCAACCGTGATACATTATTAGATGCTATGGAACACCCAGAAGAATACCCACAATTAACAATTCGTGTATCTGGTTACGCAGTTAACTTCATTAAATTAACTCGTGAACAACAATTAGACGTAATCAACCGTACAATGCACGAAAGCATGTAATCTTAAGGTGTGAGGTCGACTGTACTAAGGAGACCGAACCGGATTACGAATGGTGTGAGGTTGACTCGCAAAATTGCTGAAATTAAGAAAACGGATGGGCAAAATCGTCCATCCGTTTTTTAGTCGAAATAGCCCTAAAGGACACGAATTGTGATATACTAGAAGAGAAAAGATAGGAGGAATAATGATGAGTGAACCAGTAACTGGATATATTCATTCTACAGAGAGTTTTGGTTCTGTAGACGGACCAGGTATCCGTTTTGTAACCTTCATGCAAGGTTGTCGTATGCGTTGTGAGTTTTGTCATAACCCAGATACTTGGAATATTGGGGGCGGTCATCCGATTACTTCTCAAGAATTACTCGATCAAGCATTGCAATATCGTGCATTCTGGGGACGTAAAGGTGGCGTAACTGTCAGCGGAGGAGAGCCTTTATTGCAAATTGATTTCTTAATCGATTTCTTTAAACGTTGTAAGAAAGCTGGAGTGCACACAACATTAGATAGTTGTGGAATGCCATTTACGTATGACGAACCATTCTTTTCAAAATTCGAAGAGTTATTAGAATATACAGATCTTATTTTATTGGATATTAAACATATTGATGATGAACAACATAAGAAATTAACAGGATGGACGAATAAAAATATTCTTCAACTAGCAGAGTATTTATCAGACAAAGGGCAACCCGTATGGATTCGCCATGTGTTAGTTCCAGAACGTTCAGACTATGATGAATATCTCGTCCGATTAAGTGAATTTGTAAGTAAACTGAAAAATGTATTGAAGTTTGAGATTTTACCGTATCATAAATTGGGTGTATATAAATGGAAAAATTTAGGGATTCCATATAAATTGGATCATATTGAACCACCAACTCAAGAACGTGTGGATAACGCTCGACGAATTTTAAGAACTGATGATTATAAAGGATTTTTAAATGCCTAACGAAATAACTGTTATAGTGTAAAAGCTATAACAGTTTTTTTATGTTCAATTTTTATGTATAAGTGCATTTTTTGTTGGTTTTAATTGGTAATTATGTTAAAATTGTCAATGTAAATTTAAATAGAGAGAGGCCATAAAATGAGTAAATTATTAGTTTTCGGACATCAAAATCCAGATACTGATGCAATTACATCAGCAATTTCATATGCTTTCTTATTACGTCAATTAGGTGAGGATGCAGAAGCAGTTGCCTTAGGGACTCCTAATGAAGAAACACAATATGCATTAAATTATTTCAAGAAAGAAGCTCCTCGAGTTATTGGGGATGTTTCACAAGAGACAAACCGTGTTGCTTTAGTGGATCATAACGAAGTACAACAAAGCGCAACTGGCGTAGAAAAAGTAGAAGTTGAATTTGTAGTGGATCATCACCGTATTGCAAATTTCCAAACAGCAAATCCTTTATTCTATCGTGCAGAACCTGTTGGATGTACGAATACCATTTTATACAAAATGTATAAAGAATATGGGGTTGAAGTTCCTAAAGATATTGCTGGATTAATGGTATCTGCCATTGTTTCGGATACTTTATTATTCAAATCTCCAACATGTACACAACAAGATATTGAAGCAGCAACAGATTTAGCCAACATTGCTGAGATTGATGTTAATGTCTATGGGCTAGAAATGTTAAAAGCCGGAACAAATCTTGGTGACAAATCTGAAGCGGAGTTAATTGACTTAGATGCTAAATCATTCCCAATGGGTGGGGCAAATTTACGTATTGCTCAAGTAAATGTTGTAGACCCTGAAGAATTATTAGCTCGTAGAGAAGCCTTAGAAGAAAGTATGAGAGCTGCAAATTCAGAAAATGGATATGATACTTTTGTTTTTGTAATTACAAATATCTTAACAAGCGTCTCAACAGTTTTAGTTGTAGGAGATTATAAAGACAAAGTTGCCCAAGCGTTCAACTCAAGCTATACAGATGGATTACTTACATTACCAGGAGTTGTTTCTCGTAAAAAACAAGTAGTACCTCCATTAACTGTTGCTTTTGAAGGATAAAATTTTGAGTGGGTGAGGAACAATTTTATTCCTCCCCATTTTTTTGTAAAGGAAATAAATCATGCGTAATTTGATACAATTTATGAAAGATTTTGTTGTTCCACAGTCAAAAAAAGAGTGGACGATTTCTTTAATTTCGATTACAGTTCGAAATTTAACCGTAATGAAAAAATTTTATACACAAATATTAGGTCTTTCTGTTTTGCAAGAATTTGATAATGAAGTTTTGATTGGTCATGGTAGAGGGAGTATCCCACTTTTTAAACTAGTCCAAGGAAATGGTGACTCTGATTCATTTTTAACAACCTATTCTATAGGGTTTCGTTTGACAAAATCTTCTCAAATTGGTGAATTGATGAACCATTTTATTATGGAAGAACAAACGATTATAGGTTCAGGATTCGATGGTTATACAACCAATTTTTATATTATGGATCCAGAGGAAAATCGATTGAAATTTATGGTTGTTGAAGATAATTCTTCTCAAGAAGTGGATCAATATCTAGAAGGAAATGAAATGAAACGTTCGTTGCACGAATTTATTGATGGAATAGAAGGAGCTTCTGAAGAATTTCCCGCAAGTGCGAGAATTACTCAACTTCATTATAATGTGATGGACGTAGAAGCAACAACTGAATTTTTAATAAACAACTTCTCGTTTAAAACAACATATGATTATGTAACGAAACGAAAAAATTTTAAAGTGAACCGTGATGGATATTCATTAGCTATAAATTCCTGGAATGAAAGGAATAAGAATAGTAAGAGTATTTATGGGCTTTCCATGATTGAATGGCGAGTTCCAAATATGAAGGAACTAGAAAATCTTGTTCTCCATTTAGAAATGAATCAAGTTCCTTTTCATTATTATGATGCCTATTTAAAAGTCCCTACGAAAGATGGGATAGAATATTGTTTCAAAGTAGGTGATCATTCATGAGTTTACTTGAGAAATACTCATATCGTAAATACCGTAAAAATAAACTATTTCGTCACTTTATTTCAGTGATTGCCGTTATTATTTCGGGATTTTTACAAGCATTCACATTAAAAGTATTTATCCAACCTTCAAATTTACTTTCTAGTGGTTTTTTGGGTGTTGCAATTTTAATAAATCAAATATCCGAGTTATTTGGTGTAGAGTTATCCATTTCGATTTTATTAATTCTACTTAATATTCCTGTGGCCATTTTATGTTATAGAGGGATTAGTGCTCGTTTTACGTTTTATTCGATTCTTCAAGTTTTTGTTGGAAGTTTCTTTATTCGTGTTTTAAATTTTGATCCTTTATTTGTCGATGACACCATGTTGAATGTAATTTTTGGTGGAGTATTAAACGGCTTGTATGTTTCGCTCGCACTGAAAGGGAATGCTTCAACAGGGGGAATGGATTTTATTGCATTATATGTTTCAAATAAGAGCGGTAAAACCATCTGGCAACAAGTATTCTTATTTAATACTTTATTACTTGTAATATTTGGGGCGTTATTTGGATGGAAAAATGCAGGTTATTCGATTATATTCCAATACATTTCTACGAAAGTGATTAGCACATTCCATCAGAGATATCATAGGGTTACATTACAGATTACGACTCGTTATGGGGAAGATGTTATGCAATCTTATTTAAAGAATATAAGGCATGGAATATCATGTGTGGACGCTATTGGAGGATTTAGTAGAGAAAAAATGTATCTATTACATACAGTAATTTCATCATATGAAGTTATGGATGCCGTAGCTGTTATTAAAGAAGCGGATCCTCGTGCGATTATCAATCAAATTAGTACAGAAAACTTTTATGGAAGATTCCATAGAGAACCAGAGTAGGGAGGTAATTAAACTGCAAGCTATTTCTAAAAAAGACATTTTAAAATCGTTTATGCTCGTAACTTTAGGTTGTTTTTTATTTTCTTATACCATTAACGCTGTAGTAATAGCTAATCATTTTGGTGAAGGTGGCCTTACGGGAGTAACACTTCTTATGTTCTATACGCTAAATATTGATCCTGCATTATCAAGTCTAGTTTTAAATGTTTTTTTATTAATCGTCGGTTATCGTTACTTAGAGAAGAAAACAATGATTTATACAGTTCTTGCTGTATTTGAACTACCGATGTTTCTAAAATACACTCAGGAATGGCCAGTATTTGTACCTGAGAATCTAGTAGTAGCCTCGGTTGCTGCTGGTGTATTTGTTGGTATTGCTTTGGGACTTGTTATTTTAGGAAAAGGCACAACTGCTGGAACAGATATTATTGCAATGATGATGAATAAATATCTTGGATGGCCAGTTTCATCTTCATTATTGGTAATTGATACTATTGTCGTTACACCTTTAGCTTTTGTAATAGGATTTGAGAAAGCTGTTTTAACGTTAATGATGCTATTTATTGCAAGTAAGGTTATTAATTTTATTCTCGAAGGATTTAACCCACGAAAAGCAATAATGATTATTTCAAATCAATACGAACTAATTGGTCAAAAGATTCAAGAGCAATTAGACAGAGGAATCACGGTTCTTGATGGGCATGGATTTTACTCAAAAGATAAAAGACAAGTTCTTTATGTTGTAGTGAATCGTCAACAATTAATGCCAATTCAACGCATCATTCATGAAATAGATCCGAACGCATTTGTTATTATTACAGATGTAAATCAAGTCATTGGAGAAGGATTTACTTTCTACTTCGATGACAGTGGAAATAAATTTTTGCATTAAAAGGATGGGGAGTATGAAGATTAAGAAAGCTTTGGGAATTTTTATAGGTTTACTTTTTATAAATGGACAAGCGGTTTTAGCAAACGAAAATCAAACGGAATCAACAGTGAATAAAAATGTTACTGAAGAAACTACTACTGTAGCAAAGCCTGAAAAAGATGAAGTCACTACAAAAGAAGCGGTATTGAAAAAGAAAGAAGAGGCTCCTAATAAAGAAAAAGAAGTGAAACGCACCGGATGGATGAAGGATTTAAACGGGATTTGGTACTATTATAATCAAAATGGTGTTCTAGAGACTTCTAAATGGATTGGGGACTATTATTTAGAACATAATGGTCAAATGGCGACAAATAAGTGGGTAGATGATTATCGCTATTTTGTTGATTCTTCAGGAAAATGGATACCAGGAAAAATCAAAAAAAACGGTTGGAAAAAGGAAGATGGTTATTGGTACTATTATGACGTACAAGAAAATCTTACTCGAAACAAATGGGTCGATTCTTATTATTATTTAGGATCTGATGGTAAAATGAGTGTTGATAATTGGGTTGATAATTATCAATATTACGTCGATAAAGATGGTGTCTGGGTCCCAGGAAAGAAAAAAGAAAATTGGGTTAAATTAGATTCTATTTGGTATTTTTATGAAAATGGATTACCAGTAAGAAATGTATGGAAAGGAAATTACTTTCTACAAGAAGATGGCACAATGGCAACGAACAAATGGGTAGATGATTATCGTTATTTTGTTGGTGATAATGGTGCTTGGATTAGAGATAAGAAGATGAAATCTGGATGGGTAAAAGAGAATGGTTATTGGTACTTTTACGAAGGAAAAGAATCTCTAGTTAAAAATGCTTGGAGAGGTAATTATTACTTGGGTGAAACGGGAGAGATGCTCGTTAATCAATGGGTCGATCAAAATCGATACTATGTCAATGAGGATGGAAAATGGATTCCAGAAGCCCAAAAAGGGAAAGATGGATGGAAACAAAACTCTTCCGGTGATTGGTATCATTTTTCAAATGGTATTCCTTCCCGAAACAAATGGGTCGGAAGTTATTATCTTTTAGATGATGGAAAGATGGCAACCAATAAATGGGTAGATAATTTTAAATATTATGTAGGTTCTGATGGTGCTTGGGTTTCCAACATTAGCGAAGCTAAGAATCGTAAAGAAATCTTACTGGATTTAGCTCGAGGCTTTATTGGAGTAGAACAGTATAATCCTCTTCACCAATATTTGGTTAATCAATATAATTCTGGACCAAGTAGTTATAGTGGATATAAAGTACAAAGCTGGGATGATTGGTGCGATGTTTTTGTTTCATCTATGTACCAAATTGCGGGAATGATTGACCTTATTGATAAAGAAGCGTATGTTCCTTATCACATAAATATTTTCAAAAATAAGAGAATTTGGATTGGCAAATCAACACCAAGAGCTGGAGATATTGTAACTTTTGACTGGAATGGTGATGGTCTTGCAGATCATATTGCAATTGTTGAAAAAGTAGAAGATGGGAAAATCGTAACTATTGAAGGAAATACCACGGAACATTTGAATGTTGATGAGTCAAAAGTAGTGCGCCACACTCATCGCTTATCCGCATACTATATCATTGGGTACGCTCGTCCTAACTATTAATTTATGTTATAAAAAACCAGTCATTTTTGACTGGTTTTTTATCTTTTTTTATTGCTCAAAAAGCACTCAATTCAGCGTATATTAACGGTTGATTTTAGTGAAAAATTCCCAGTGTTGTGTTATTATAAATTAAATCAATAAAATGATTAAATTTATATAAAGGAGGTAGCTTTATGGTAGGGATTATCATTGCAAGTCATGGTGAATTCGCTGACGGGATAAAACAATCTGGTTCTATGATTTTTGGAAACCAAGAAAAAGTTGAATCAGTTACATTTATGCCAAGTGAAGGCCCTGAAGACTTACAACGTAAACTGCGTGAGGCTGTTGATAAACTAGAGACAGAAGAAATTCTATTTTTAGTAGATTTATGGGGAGGAAGCCCATTTAACCAAGCAAATATTTTGTTCGAAGAAGATCCTGAACATCGTGCAATTGTTGCTGGTTTAAGCTTACCAATGCTTATTGAATCGTACGCTAGTCGTTTTTCAATGAATACTTCTCATGAAATCGCAAAGGCAATTGCACCAACTGCGATTGAAGGAGTTAAGATTCGTCCAGAAGCTCTTCAACCAGAAGAGAAGAAAGAGGAAAAATCTGCACCTTCAGCACCTGT
This sequence comes from Granulicatella sp. HMSC30F09, assembly GCF_001806915.1. Classification (NCBI taxonomy): domain Bacteria; kingdom Bacillati; phylum Bacillota; class Bacilli; order Lactobacillales; family Carnobacteriaceae; genus Granulicatella; species Granulicatella sp. HMSC30F09. The sequence goes on from NZ_KV786404.1 coordinate 68,236, forward strand.
TACTAACGGAGCCATTCCAGAAGGAACAGTTATTGGAGACGGGAAAATTAAATTTGTTTTAGCTCGTATCGATACTCGTTTGTTACATGGACAAGTAGCTACAAGCTGGACGAAAGCAACAAATCCAAACCGCATTATCGTAGTTTCTGATAAAGTTGCAAAAGATGACTTACGTAAGAAATTAATTGAACAAGCAGCACCTACTGGAGTTCGTGCTCATGTGATTCCACTCAATAAACTAGTTGAAGTTTATAACGATCCACGTTTTGGGGATACAAAGGCATTATTATTATTCGAAACACCGCAAGAGGCTTTAGAAGTTATTGAAAAAGGTGTTCATATTGATGAATTAAATATTGGATCAATGGCACACTCTGTAGGTAAAGTTCAAGTAAGTAATGCATTATCATTAGACCAAGATGATGTGGAAACTTATAAAAAATTACGTGACTTAGGTGTTAAAATGGATGTTCGAAAAGTTGTTTCGGATTCTCCTGCCGACATCTTTAAATTGATTGAAGCAAAGTCTAACGAAGGCTTGAAACTATAATAGAGAGATAGGAGATTATTATGGATTTTAATGTATTTCAAATTATTTTAGTCCTAATTGTCGCATTCTTAGCTGGTTTGGAAGGGATTTTAGATGAGTTTCAATTCCACCAACCAATTATTGCTTGTACATTAGTTGGGCTTGCGACAGGACATTTAACTGAGGGAATTATCCTTGGTGGTTCTTTACAAATTATTGCACTTGCTTGGGCAAACGTAGGTGCTGCGGTGGCACCAGATGCTGCTTTAGCATCTGTAGCTTCAGCTATTATTTTTATTAAAGGGAATGATTTTTCAGAAGGTGGACGTAACCTTGCTATTGCTACTGCTGTTACTTTAGGAACAGTTGGTTTAGTTTTAACAATGGTGGTACGTACATTATCAGTTGCATTAGTCCATAGAGCGGATGCAGCGGCTGAAAAAGGAGACTTCAAAGGAGTTTCATTCTGGCATTATGTTGCATTATGTTGCCAAGGATTACGTATTATGATTCCAGCTGGATTACTTTTATTCTTACCTTCAGATGTTGTTCAAGGTTACTTAAAATCAATTCCTGATTGGTTTGCTAATGGTATGACAATTGGTGGTAACATGGTAGTTGCTGTGGGGCTAGCAATGGTTATTAACTTAATGGCTTCTAAAGAAACTTGGCCATTCTTCTTCATCGGTTTCGCAATCGCTCCTTTAAACGAGTTAACATTGATTGCAACTGGTGTTATCGCTTTAAGTTTAGCGTTAATTTACTTAAACTTATCTAATAACAGCGGAAATGGTTCAACTGGTGGACGCTCAGGTTCTGGAGACCCACTAGGTGACATTTTAAATGACTACTAAGGAGTGTGAATGAGATGACAGAGAAAAAAGTATCTTTAACGAAACAAGACCGCTTAAAAGTTATGTTACGTTCACAATTCTTACAAGGTTCTTGGAACTATGAACGTATGCAAAATGGAGGATGGGCATTCTCCCTAATTCCTGCATTGAAAAAATTATACCCAAACCCAGAAGATTCAAAAGCAGCGTTAAAACGTCACTTAGAATTCTTTAATACTCACCCATATATTGCTTCACCAATTCTTGGGGTAACTTTAGCTTTAGAAGAAGACCGTGCAAACGGTGCGCCAATTGATGACGCAACAATCCAAGGGGTTAAAGTTGGTATGATGGGACCACTAGCTGGTATCGGTGACCCCGTATTCTGGTTTACTGCTCGTCCTATCTTAGGTGCGATTGCCGCTGGGTTAGCAGCAACGGGTTCAATCATTGGACCATTATTCTTCTTTATTGTTTGGAACTTAATTCGTATTGGTTTTATGTGGTATACACAAGAGTTAGGATATCGCCAAGGTTCTGAGATTACTAAAGACTTATCTGGTGGTATTTTACAATCTATTACAAAAGTTTCATCAATTGTAGGGATGTTTGTAATGGGGATTTTAGTACAGCGTTGGACAAGTATGAAATTCCCACTTGTCTTAACAAAAGTACAATTGACGGCCGATCAATATATTCAAACTCCTGGAAAAGATGATGTTGTAACTGGTGGACAACTTCAAGAGATTGTTGCTAAATTATTAGATGGTAAAAAGTTATCGCCTGAAGTAGTAACTACTCTTCAAGACAACTTGAATAAATTGATCCCAGGATTGGCTGCTTTACTATTAACATTCTTTGTAATGTGGTTATTGAAGAAAAATGTAAAACCAATTTACATTATCTTCGGGCTATTTGTCCTAGGTATTTTAGCTGGTTTAACAGGAGTAATGGCTCCTTAATCCTACTTGATTGGAGATAGACTATGGCTGTTTCATTAAATACAAAAGCGATTTATAAAACAAAAGCAAACCTTTTTAATGGAGGACTAGGATTTAAAAATGGTGATATCCTTATTGGAGATCGCGCATTTGAATTCTATAATCATCAGAACCCGGAAAGCTATCTTCAAATTCCATGGGAAGAAATTAAATTGGTTAGGGCTCATGTCATGTTTAAAGGACGTTTTATTAGAGCATACTATATTGATACGAAACAAGCTGGAACATTTCAGTTTATTTCTTCAGATGCTGGGCGAACTCTTAAAATGATGAGAGATTTTATTGGAAATGATAAAATCGTTAAAACTGAACCTTTATTTAGTTTGAAAAAACTATTTAAAAAGTAATAAAAAGGCGAATGCTTTAGCATTCGCCTTTTTAAGTTTCATTTGTAAGTAGAAAAGGATAATGATCCATGGAAAGATTCAAATTCACCGTTGGATATGTTACAAATTCTCCATCTTTTTGAGCTTTTATAGGTTCATTAATTTTTATATTGGCTTTTGTACATGAGTATTCTTTTAAATTTTTGGGAAACAGTTTGAAATGAGTTCCATTTGTTAAAATAAACGGAAAAGCTTTTAGAACTGTAAAAAGAGAAACTTTTCTTGCAATTGCAATTTGAAAATGATGACTTCCTTGTGTTGCAGAAGGTACAAAGCGAATCCCACCTCCAAAGTAGGCGTGATTAAAAGCTCCAAGTAGAAGATTTTTTGTAGAAGTAAAACTTTCTTTGTCATCAAGAGTGATTAGGGCATCAAACTCTTTGCGTTCTTTAAAAGCCTTAATAATAGGAGTTAAGTAAGAAGCTTTTTTAATCCCTTTAGCTTGCAGGAGTGCTTGCCTTTGTTTTTGGTTTATTTCACAAATAGCAGCATCAATCCCAAATCCCATCGAATTTAAAATGATACCAGTTGTTTGTGAGTTTTCTTCTGAATAAGTAAGAAATTCTAAGTCAATAATATGATTCTTTGAAAGCTTTTCGATAAACTTTCTCGCGTGATGAGTTAAATTCATTTCCCGTGAAAAATCATTCCCAGTTCCAGCCGGTAAATAGCTAAGAGGTACAAAGATGTTCTGTTGTTTTAAATATTGAAGAGCTTCATTGAGAGTGCCATCACCACCAACAATAACGATTACGGTATGTTGATTTCGTTGCTGTAGATGTTTGTCCATCAATTCGGGAAGTTCTCCAGCTCTTTGAGTCTGAAATAATTTGAAGGGAATTCCTTTTTCTGTACAAACTTCGACAATATGATTAATTTGTTGCTGGCCTGAAAAACTGCCAGACATTGGATTTCCAAAAATAAATAAATTCATGAAATACTTCCTTTCGATTCTTCACAATTATAGCATAAATGAAAGTTAAAAAAGAGTGATTTTTGTAAGAAATAACGTATAATGAAGATGAGGTGAAAGTATGGCTAATGATTTTTTTGAGCGAGTGTTAAATCCTACTTGGAAAAATTTAAGTAGAGAATCAAAAGAAGTAGTAATTCGAAATATTCTACGCTTTTTCGTGAATCCAATACTAACAATTGAAGATTTAAAGTTTGTACAATATGATTACGCTGGTATCACAAATGATACGTTTGAAGTAACGATTGATGGCAGAGTTTTTGTTTTTGTACCTGGTCAGAAAGAGGTTGTTCTTGGGTGGGATAGCGGTTTGTCAGGACTTTCAGGTCTTGACTGCAGTGAAGAGAGACAAGAACTAAGATATGCGTTTAAACGGTATTTGAACCAACACGTAACTGGGTTTATGTTTTTAAATCAAAATGTTCAAGAGAAAGATCTTTCTTCTGAAAAGCTAACTACTCAGATTGTTGAAGATGGCATTAATTTGATGACATCTGAATTAAGAAAAGTTGATATTTCAGCAATGTTAGTTGAAAAGAAGCCTAATTTCGTTGGCTTAAAATTTATTGGTCATTATTCTGTGGTCACTGGTCAGATAGATGGGGAAGATATGGTATCAAGTGAAACATTATCCATTTTAGAAGAGGCCATTACTCCAGATAATTCTTTAGAAGCTCTTTTTCAAGAATTTCCAAGAGCAGTAAGAGTCGATCAGTACTTCATGCAACAAGATATTCAAAATCCAGATCTTTTTGCGTGTTATGTAGCAGATCCAGTTAGTTATGATGAAGGACGCAAAGAGATAGAAAGATCCGGAATGGGACTGTTAAATGAAGATGAATGGGAATATTGTTGCGGTAGTGGAACGAGACGTTTATTTAAATGGGGAAATCAACTACATAGAACTCTGTTGCAGGATGAGTTTAAGTCTCCTTTATGGCAAGAGAATATGTTTGGTTTAGAAATTGCAAACGCTGAATTCGGACCAGAAATTATTGAAGGTCGTCCATATACCAAAGGAGCTTGGCTGGAAGAAAATTTTAAAGCACCTGTGTTAAATTTATTACCTCTTTCTTCTTACTATTCAGTAAATCTACCACTTTTTGTTGATCCAAACGGAAAATTAGCAGCAGGATATTATTGTATAAGAAGAGCTATTCGAATTGAAATGTAATAGTAAAAGCAGCTACTCAAGTGGCTGTTTTTAAATTTTTATTAAGGTCAAAAAAAGTCAAATAATACTATTGACCTTTCCTGACTAAAGGTGTATACTTAATTCATGGTCAAGAGACCATAAAAGGAGGAATGAAGATGAATATTGAAAAAATGACAACAACAATGCAACAAGCATTAGGCCAAGCGCAACAAATTGCGATGGTCCGTAAACATCAAGAAATAGATATTCCTCATTTATGGAAAGTATTTATGGAACCAAATCACTTTGCTAGAAATTTATATAGTGATTTACAAGTGAATGACAAAGAATTTGAGGAATTAATTGATAAAGAATTAGACCGTATTTCTGTAGTGGAAGGGCAAAATGTCCAATACGGTCAAAGTATGAGTCAAAACTTATATCGACTCTTTACAGAAGCTGAAAAGATTAGAGAAAGCTTTAAAGACGATTACTTATCTACAGAGGTAGTTGTACTTGCATTAATGGAACTACAAAATCATCCATTAACACGCTATTTAGTACAACAGCATATAACCAAAGAAAATTTGAGAGCTCGAATTGAAGAGCTAAGAGGGGGAGAACGTGTGACTAGTCAAAATCAAGAAGAACAATATGAAGCATTATCAAAATATGCACGTAATTTAAATGAAGCTGTTCAATCTGGTAAACAAGATCCAGTCATTGGACGTGACGAAGAAATTCGAGATGTGATTCGTATTTTATCTCGTAAAACAAAAAATAACCCTGTCTTAATCGGGGAACCTGGTGTTGGTAAAACAGCAATCGTTGAAGGATTAGCGCAACGTATCGTTAAAAAAGACGTACCAGAAAACTTAAAAGATAAATTAATCTACTCATTAGATATGGGTGCTTTAATCGCAGGTGCAAAATACCGTGGTGAATTCGAAGAACGTTTGAAAGCCGTTCTTAAAGAAGTAACAAAATCAGAAGGACGCATCATCTTATTTATCGATGAAATCCACACAATCGTTGGTGCTGGTAAGACAGAAGGCTCAATGGATGCTGGTAACTTACTAAAACCAATGTTGGCTCGTGGTGAATTACATTGTATTGGTGCTACAACTCTTGACGAATACCGTGAAAATATGGAAAAAGACAAAGCGTTAGAACGTCGTTTCCAAAAAGTACTTGTTCAAGAACCAACTGTTGAAGACACCATTTCAATTCTTCGTGGGTTGAAAGAACGTTTCGAAATCCACCACAGTGTAAATATTCACGACAGTGCGTTAGTGGCTGCTGCGACTTTATCAAACCGTTATATTACTGACAGATTCTTGCCAGATAAAGCGATTGACTTAGTCGACGAAGCCTGTGCTACAATCCGCGTTGAAATGAACTCAATGCCAACAGAACTTGACGCAGTCACTCGTCGTTTGATGCAACTTGAAATCGAAGAACAAGCATTGAAAATGGAAAAAGATGACGCTTCTCAAAAACGTCTTGCTATTTTACAAGAGGAATTAGCAGAACAACGTGAAAAAGCCAATAACCTCAAAATGAAATGGGAAATCGAAAAAGAAGAAGTCAATAAAATCCGTAATAAACGTGAAGAAATCGATCATGCTAAACGTGAATTAGAACAAGCAGAAGCTGATTATAACCTTGAAAAAGCTGCTGAACTTCGTCACGGACGTATTCCAGCTCTTGAACAAGAATTGAAGGAATTAGAAGAACAAAATAAAGCGAATGCTGAAAGCACGCAACGTCTCGTTCAAGAATCAGTAACTTCAGAAGAAATTGCTCGAGTAGTGGGACGCTTGACAGGTATTCCTGTAACAAAACTTATGGAAGGCGAACGTGAAAAACTTCTTCACTTAGAAGATATTCTTCATGAACGTGTCATCGGTCAAGATGAAGCTGTACAAAAAGTAGCTTCAGCAGTACTTCGTTCTCGTGCAGGCTTACAAAATCCTAGCCGTCCAATCGGAAGTTTCTTATTCCTCGGACCTACAGGGGTTGGTAAGACAGAACTTGCTAAAGCTCTTGCAGAAGATTTGTTCGACTCAGAAGACCATATGGTTCGTATCGACATGAGTGAATATATGGAAAAACATTCAGTGTCTCGTTTAGTGGGAGCTCCTCCAGGATATGTTGGATATGAAGAAGGAGGCCAATTAACAGAAGCTGTTCGTCGTAATCCATATACAATCGTTCTTTTAGATGAAATTGAAAAAGCTCATCCAGATGTATTTAATATCTTATTACAAGTATTAGACGATGGACGCTTAACCGATTCTAAAGGACGTGTAGTAGACTTCAAGAATACAGTGATGATTATGACAAGTAATATTGGTTCACAATTCTTGCTTGAAAATCAAGGTGAAACAATCGATGAAGAAACTCGTACAGCAGTAGAGGGTGTTCTAAAAGCAACCTTCAAACCAGAGTTCTTGAACCGTATCGACGAAACAATCTTCTTCACACCACTTTCTAAAGACAATATTCGTGGTATCATTACGAAGATGTTGAAACAATTAGCCAAACGTGTAGAAGATCAAGAAATCGTCCTAAGCTTCACAGATGAATTGAAAGATTGGATTGCAGATAATGCTTATAATCCAGTGTACGGTGCTCGTCCAATTTCTCGTTATATTCAACGTGAAATTGAAACGCCACTTGCTAAAGAAATCATCCGTGCAAGCATCCTTCCAGGCGACCAAGTGAAATGTGATTTAGGAATTGATCATGTGACATTTGAAGTGATTGGAAAGAATGAATAATAAGTAAAAATAAAACGCAATGGAAATTTGTCCATTGCGTTTTTTTGTGCTTTATTGGTCTTCTTGAATACGACGTTTTCTAATACCCCAGAATTGGAAGTAGTCAGTACGGATAGCACCGTTATAGAGTTTGCGTTTCTTTGTCGCTTTTTGACCATAGTGATCTTCAAATGTTAAGTCACTCGTTAAAATATATTTACTCCAAGTTGTCAGTGGTGCATAGGTTTCACCCATTTGTTTATAGATGGCTTGAGCTTGTTCTTCAGAAAGAAGACGGTCTCCGTATGGTGGGTTTGCCACGATAATTCCATTTTCTTTCTTTGTGCGAAAGTCCTTCAACTGCATTTGTTTGAATTCGATTTGGTCCGCGACTCCTGCTTTAATCGCATTTTGTTTAGCAATTTCAATCATAGAGCCATCAATATCGGCACCAAGAATATCGAGTTGGATATCAGTGCGGATTTCTTTTCTTGCTTCTTCTCTGACTTTGTCAAATACGCCTGGAGTAAAGAATGTCCATTTTTCAGCAGCAAACGAACGATTCAATCCAGGAGCGATATTCTTACCAATCAGAGCCGCCTCAATTGGGATTGTCCCAGAACCACAAGTCGGATCGTAGAATGGTTTATCGGGATACCAACTTGTAAGCATCACAAGAGCCGCAGCCATGTTTTCTTTCAGTGGCGCGCCACCTTTTTCTGTACGGTAGCCACGTTTAAAGAGACTTGTTCCACTTGTATCAATTGTTAAAGTGACAACATCTTTTAAAATCGCCACTTCAATAGGGTAGAGGGCACCAGACTCAGGCAAGTGAGTACGACGATGATAAGCTTCGCTTAAACGATTGACAATCGCTTTTTTAACGATGGATTGGCAGTTAGGAACACTGTGAAGAGTCGATTTTACAGATTTACCAGAAACTGGGAATTCAGCATCGACGGGAAGAATTTTCTCCCATGGAATCGCTTTTGTTTGTTCAAAGAGCGAGTCGAAAGTTTTTGCAGTGAACTGTCCCATAATGATTTTGATACGGTCTGCAGTTCGAAGCCAAATATTTGTACGAGCGATATCGTAGTCGTCACCTTCAAAGAAGGCTTTTCCGTTTTCTACTTGAACCTCATAACCCATGTTGCGTAATTCTTTACCAACGAGAGCTTCAATTCCTGCAGCTGCAGTTGCTACTAATTTATATTTTGTCATAGATTTCTCCTTTATTCGTAAAAAGAGGAGTGGACACAAGGCCTCACTCCTTACCATTTGCTAAAAATCCTGAAGTAAACTTCTATAAGCCATGTTCTGTTCCATTTAATAGCAGGATCCATTAAATTTCAGTAATCATCTGTCTACACAAATGTGTCTCTTTTTTCGTTCATTTCCTAGTAAGAGTGCCCCTACCATAAGTTTGGGTTGCTCGCTCGAGGGGTTTACCGCGTTCCACCAATTTCGTTTCCAAAATTGCTTCGTCACTGTGGCACTTTCAAGAATACTAGAGCATAGCATTGCCGTAGCTCGTTTTTCTGCCGTCAACATGAAGTTGCCTTAGCTTATTGTTTCGCTAAGCACGAACACTACAAGCATCTCAGCTTGTGCGAGCATGGACTTTCCTCAGCATTGAATGCCGCGATTACTCAAAGTTTACTTAGTAATTAGTTAAATGTATCAATATTGATACATTTATGATTAATAATCGTTGTCACGTAATGGTGTAATTACACGTGTTTTATAAAAATCGTCATCATCTTCTGTTGAATCCAATGAAGAATGAGCACCATTTCCTTCTTCTAACTTCGAATCAAAAACATGTTTTTCTAGATTTGAAAGTCTTTTTAAAATATCAAAGTTAGTCACTCCTGAAGAAGAAACATTAGAAGTACGATTTACTTTTGATACAGTTGCTTGACGAGATAATTCGTCTACTTTCGTTAATAAACGTTCGTTTTCTGCTTGTAAAAAGCTGATTTCCTTTTGGAATGTGTCATAATCACGAATAATTAAGTCTAAAAATGCATCGACTTCTTCAATATCAAAACCTCTGAATGAGCGTTTAAATTGTTTTTGTAAAATATCTTTTGTACTTAATGAAATACGCGCCATAATTGCTTTCCCCTTTTTTAATCAATCATAATAATCATTAATTTAATTTATCTTCTTTATGATACTAAAATCACTAGGAAAATACAAATACGACAGAGTTATTTTTAGTTATTTTTAATGAAATTTGATATAATTTTTTAAAATAAACTTGTAAAGTAGAGGATTATCATGAATTGGTTAGAAGTATCGGTAAATACACATTCAGAAAGTGTAGAAGTAGTAAGCTCTATTCTGATTGAATTAGGTTCCAAAGGAGTTTCTATTGAAGATCCACAGGACTATTATCAATTAACGGATGAACAACTTGAATGGTTAAAAGTTCAGCAAAAAGATCTTTACGAAACAGATACAGTGATCGTTAAAGGATATTTTCAACCTTCACAGTGGTCAAAGGATTCAGATGTCCTTCTTCATGAAAAACTAGAGGAAATTAAAGTTTATGGCTTGCAAACAGGACCGCTATCCGTTCAAGTGAAAGAAGTAGGAGAAGAAGACTGGGCTAATGCATGGAAACAATATTATTTTCCTGTGCGTGTCACGAGATTTTTAACAGTGGTTCCTAGTTGGGTTGATTATGAAAAGGAACAAGATGATGAGTTATTAATCGAATTGGACCCTGGTTTAGCATTTGGAACAGGAACACATCCAACGACTCAATTGTCCCTAACTGCTTTAGAGCAAACGATTCGAGGAAATGAGAGTGTTTTGGATGTGGGTACAGGATCTGGTGTTTTAAGTATTGCTTCTAAACTATTAGGTGCAAGTAAGGTGACTGCATTTGATATTGATGAAATGGCTACTCGAGTTGCAAAAGAAAACATTGCATTGAATCCTACCATTGGTGAAATCGAAGTTTATGAAAATAATTTACTTGTTGGGGTAGATCAGAAGAGTGACTTAATCGTTGCGAATATTTTGGCTGAAATTTTACTTCAAATGCCAGAAGATGCTTATCGAAATCTGAATGATGATGGAAGGTTAATTTTATCTGGAATCATAGAGTCAAAAGCAAATGAAGTGAAGGAAGCTTATGAAAAAGCTGGATTTACTCTTGTTGAAAGAATGATAATGAGAGAGTGGAATTGTTTTATTATGAAAAAGGATGTTGAGTAAATGCAACGTTATTTTGTAAAAGGAATCGTTAGCGAAACTACTCATTCACTTGAGTTTTCAAAGGAACAGATTCATCAGTTGAAAAAAGTAATGAGAATGAAAGTAGAAGAGCAGTTTGAAATTGTGGATGAGAATAGTACCTTAGCCATAGTTGAACTAGTTTGTTTAGAACCTTTTGAAGTAAGAGTTATTAAGACCTTAAATCAAAAGGTGGAACTTCCCGTATTTACCGCAATTGCAGTCGGTTTATCAAAAGGAGACAAATTAGATTGGATTGTTCAAAAAGCAACTGAATTAGGAGTTCATGAAATTATTCCTATTGAGATGTCTAGAAATGTTGTGAAATGGAACAAGGATAAAGCTAGCAAAAAAACTGAAAGACTACAAAAGATAGCAGAAGAAGCAAGCGAACAGTCTCATCGATTAAAAGTACCCTTTGTTAGTGAAGTAATGACGATCGACAGTTTGATTGAATACACAAAACCGTATCATCAAAAATTAATTGCATACGAAGAAGCTGTAAAAGAAGGCGAAACGGTTCAACTTGTAAAGAGTTTACAAGCTTTAAAAGAAGGAGAAAAGATTGTTTTCGTTTTTGGTCCGGAAGGCGGCATTGACGAAAAAGAAGTAGCCAAATTACAAATGAATGAGTTTCATACTTGTTCATTAGGGCCAAGAATTTTACGAGCAGAAACTGCTCCTTTATATGCTTTAAGTGCATTATCATACCAATGTGAATTACTCCAATAAACTTCAGTTGACGATATTCGTTTAGAGCGGTACTATAAATTACTACATGCAATCAAGAAATGCTTAAGGAGATTCAAATGTCTAAAAATAAGACTTATACCTCAGATGATGTCCTTGCAATGTGTAAGGAGTACATGAATGAGAAGCACATTCAATTTATAGAAAAAGCGATTTATTTCGCAACCTTCGCTCATAAGGAACAAGTGCGTAAATCAGGTGAAGCGTATATTGTTCATCCTATCCAAGTTGCTGGGATTCTTGCGGAATTAAAGCTGGATCCTGATACTATTGCAACAGGGTTTCTTCATGATGTTGTTGAAGATACGGGATTTAGTATCGATGATATTGAGTATGAGTTTGGAAAAGATGTAGCATTTCTTGTAGAAGGTGTCACGAAATTAGGAAAAATCAAATATAAATCTCACGCAGAACAACAAGCGGAGAATCACCGTAAAATGCTTCTTGCGATGGCTAATGATTTGCGTGTGATTATGGTAAAACTAGCTGATAGACTACATAATCTTCGTACATTAAAATTTCATAAGCCTGAAAAACAAAGAATGATTGCGGAAGAAACGCTTGAAATTTATGCACCGTTAGCGCACCGTCTAGGGATGAATAAAATTAAGTGGGAATTAGAAGACACGTCTCTTCGTTATTTAAACCCACAACAATATTATCGTATTGTTCATCTCATGAATTCAAAACGTGATGAACGTGAAGAGTACATTGAAACGACGATTGAAAATATTAAAGAAGCGACTAAAGATTTGGAAATTGAAGCGGTCATTTATGGACGTCCAAAACATATTTATTCCATTTACCGTAAAATGAAAGATCAAAAGAAACAGTTTAGCGAGATTTACGATTTACTTGCGATCCGTGTTTTAGTGGATAGTATTAAGGATTGCTACGCAGTACTTGGAGCAATTCATACAAAATGGAAACCAATGCCAGGTCGTTTTAAAGACTATATTGCGATTCCAAAAGCGAATATGTATCAATCCATCCATACAACCGTGATTGGTCCTGGTGGACGACCTGTGGAAATTCAAATCCGTACCTTCGAAATGCACCAAGTAGCTGAGTACGGGGTTGCTGCTCATTGGGCTTATAAAGAAGGTAATAAAGAAAAAGTTACGAACGATCCATTGCAAAAACAATTAGATTGGTTTAAGGACTTAATCGAACTGCAAAATGAAACTAAAGATGCCAAAGACTTTATGAATAGTGTAAAAGGTGACATCTTTGGAGATAAGGTTTATGTCTTTACGCCAAAGGGAGACGTATCTGAACTTCCTTTAGGTTCTGGACCACTTGATTTTGCTTATAATATTCATACTGAGGTTGGTAACAAGACAGTAGGGGCCAAAGTCAATAATAAGATTGTTCCATTGAACTATCAGTTGAAGACTGGGGATATTGTAGAGGTATTGACGTCTGCTAATTCATTTGGACCATCTCGTGACTGGATTAATCTTGTTTATACGACTCGTGCGAAAAATAAAATCAAACGTTTCTTCAAATTACAAGATCGCGATGAGAATATTATTAAAGGACGAGAGTTACTCGAAAAACAAATTACAGAACTTGGATTTAATTTCAAAGACTTTATGACAAAACAAGGCATGAAAGACATTGCTTCTCGCTTCAACTTTGGAACGGAAGAAGATTTGTTAGCAGCAATTGGCTTTGGAGAAGTCTCTTATCAAACAGTTGCCAATAAGATGACCGATAAAGCTCGTAAAGAAATTGAGGACCAAAAAGTTGTCGAAACTGCTTTTGAGAAAACAACGACTCAAGGACAGAAGAAAGAAAGTCAAAAGATGAAAATTCGTCACGAAGGTGGCGTGATTATTGAAGGAGTAGACAATCTTTTAATTCGTTTAAGTCGTTGTTGCAATCCAGTTCCTGGGGACGATATTGTTGGGTATATTACGAAAGGTCGCGGAATTTCAGTTCATAGAAAAGACTGTCCGAACGTTCAACTACCTGAGAGCGAACAAAATCGCTTGATCGAAGTAGATTGGGAGGATGCTGCTAACACAGGACAACAATATGATACGGAACTAGTTGTTGAAGGATACAACCGTAATGGATTATTGAATGAAGTCTTGAATATTATCAACAGTACGACGAAATCACTAAACTCAGTTAACGGGAAAGTTGATGCGAATAAGATGGCGACAATCTCTGTCAATATCGGAATTATGAATACGCAACAATTAGACTTTATTGTGGATAAGATTAAACAAATTCCAGATGTATACAGTGTACGTCGTGTGATTTCATAGGAGGAGTTCATGAGAATAGTATTACAGCGAGTGAAGTCAGCAAGTGTATCGATTGAAGGCTCCGTTGTTGGTGAAATCAATCAAGGCTTCCTCTTATTAGTTGGTGTGGGACCTGATGATAATAGAGATGATGCCTCCTATTTAGCTAAAAAGATTGCAGGCATGCGTATCTTCAGTGACGAGAATGGAAAGATGAATCTGTCGATTGACCAAGTCGGCGGAAAGATTTTATCTGTTTCGCAATTTACACTGTTTGCCGATACGAAAAAAGGGAATAGACCTTCTTTTACAGGGGCTGCCAGTCCTGAAGTAGCGAACCAACTTTATGAAGAATTCAATGAAATCCTACGCACAAAGTATGGGTTAACTGTTGCAACAGGAGAGTTCGGAGCAGATATGCAAGTGAGTCTTGTAAATGATGGGCCAGTAACGATATTACTCGATACAAAAAACCAATAAAAAGAAAGCACAGGAGAAATCCTGTGCTTATTTCTTTAAATCAAATGATTATGGACGTTTGTTTTCTAAGTCTGTTCTTACGACTAAAACGTCACAAGAGGCATTCCGAATCACGTATTCAGAAACCGAACCAATGAAAAGACGTTCTACAGCATTTAAGCCGGTAGCTCCCATCATGATAAGGTCTATATTGTAATCCTTTGTCAGTTGTTTAGAAATGACTACTTTAGGAGAACCATATTCAAGTACGGTTTCAACATCTGTAAAGTTATGAGATTTAGCATAATCAACATATTCAGCAAATAAGTTTTCAGCTTGTTTACGAATCTCATCTGAAAAATTACCCTCAAATCCAGTAGGAGTTTGAAGAGAACGAGTATCGATGACATGAGATAATACAAGCTTCGCATGATTTCGTTTGGCAACTTCAATGGCTTTGTCAAAGGCTAGTTTTGCTTCTTTTGAACCATCAATTGGAACGAGAATTTTTTCATATTCATGAAACATAAAATCACATCCTTATTCTTGATACTCTTATTATACACCTAAAGGAAGGGAATGAAAAGGGAACCAAAAAAGGAAGAAAATAGGAATTTAAGTAGGCTCTTTGTCAAATAGTGTTGATGAAGAATTTTAGGAAGGAATTAAGCAACTAATTGTTGCTTAATTCCTTTTTGTTTTGTGCCAAACATTTTTGTTATTAAAATAATCCTGTTCCTAAAATGATAATAGTTTCTAAAGCCATAGGCATTTCTTTTGAGCACTTTTATTTTATTGTTTATTCCTTCAATAGGTCCGTTTGTTCTAGTTGGATGCTCACAAGTATTTTGAATATATGGTAGGTAAGTAATTAGAGTCTTTAATACTCTTTTTAAACCAGGAGATAGGTCTAATTGTGTAGCTGCTTCAATCGTTTCCTTGAATTCTAT
>NZ_KV786404.1:83534-84373 GCF_001806915.1 Granulicatella sp. HMSC30F09
TCAATCGTTTCCTTGAATTCTATATAATCTCTGTCCTGAATACATTCACGAAGTGAATGTACAACCTCATAATCATTTTTAAGAGATGGATTGTTTTCTAAGATATAATCCACGATTCCTTTGCTTGTTATAAAACTTTCGAAAAGCTTATAACGATTATATTTATAGTTCTGAAGTTCGTTAGGATTCTTTAAAATGAACTTCCAATAGTGTTTTAACTTTCGATATAATTTAGGGTCTTTATAGCGATGCTTATTCATGACACATACCCGAGTACGATTTAATTCTCTATTTAAGGCTTGTACGATATGAAAAGGATCAATGATAATTTTTGCGTTAGGAAACATTTCTTTTATTAATTGAATGTACGGTAGGTACATGTCGATTGAGATAGTTTTTACCATTAATCTAGTCTTCGGCTCAAAACGATGAAAATATCTTTTCAAACTGTAAGATTTTCTATCTCGTACAACATCGACCAGCTTGTGTGTAGTGCTATCACAAATAATGAAACTCATATTACTATCGGAAGATTTAACGGATTTAAATTCATCAAAGCATAAATGCGCAGGTAAATCATGTAATGGTTTAATCGTTAATAATCGTGCTGTATCATCTATGATACGTCTTACAGTATGAACTGAAACATTTGTTTCTTTTGCGATATATGTTTCAGATACTGTTTCACTTATCTTTGATTTAATTTCATTTTTTAAACGTTTCGAAATATGACAATGTTTTTCTACAATTCGACTAGTGTCTGCGGTAAATGAAGAGCCACATTCTCTACAGAGAAATCTCTGCTTTCGTAGATTTAAGTAGGCCGGTAGGCCTGAAAC
>NZ_KV786404.1:84393-105472 GCF_001806915.1 Granulicatella sp. HMSC30F09
GAACAGAGAGTGATACGAGAAGTTTTCGTCCCATTTTTAACAATATTATGATTTTGGCTAACACATCCACAGACGGTACAAAATTCTGGTTTATGCGTATATGTAGCTGAATAAAATAAAGATTTTCTCTTTTTAAATATCTTCTCTTGAACTTTATTATCCCAAATAATATTTTTATCTTTGATTTGTAGCGTAGCTTCTAGTATATTGTTCATATGGTCATCATCCTTTTGTTTTAGGTTTAGGCGCTTTTAATATAATGGATGTTGGCCTTTTTGTATACACTAAAATAGGGTTGTGGAAAATTTCCATCAACCCTAAAAATTATAGAACCTTTAAGTAAAAGAAAAACCACTCATGAAGAGTGGCCTAAAGTTAATAACTTTATATAGATTTCCAACGATGCCGTTTGATGTATTTGTTAGTTTGAACCCGCATCTAAAGCAGGTGGGCTTCTATGTATTACTTCCTAACTACCAAGTGAAAAGGCTTGTTATCAGTAACATCAATCTGAATCCCTAAAAAGTCGTAAATTGTTCGGTCAACACTTAGTAAATACCGCGCACATCATAGATCTCTATGTCATTATAGTAGCACATGAATAGGCGAAATGCAATAAATTTTTGGTACCGATTTCTTAAGAAATCACTAATTATTTTGACGATATTTTTGGTATTGTTTCATCAAGGCTTCCTCGTAGGAAGAGGTTGGTTCTGCCTTAAAATATTCCTCATTTTTAAGAGCATCTGGCAAGTATTGTTGCTTTACAAAATGTCCTGGGTAGTCATGAGGATATTTATATCCAATGCCACGTCCTAACTTTGGAGCTCCAGAATAATGAGCATCTTTTAAGTAGTCTGGAATACTTATTGCACGACCTTTTCTGACATCTGACAAGGCGCTATCGATAGAACGAATCGCAGTGTTTGATTTTGGTGAAAGGGCAAGTTCGATAATCGCATTTGCAAGAGGAATTCTAGCTTCAGGTAACCCAAGACGTTCAGCGGCTTGAACAGCAGAAACAGCACGGGATACGCCTTGTGGGTTTCCTAGTCCAATATCTTCGTAAGCAATGACTAAAAGACGTCTCATTAAACTTGTAAGATCTCCAGCTTCCATTAAACGAGCAGCGTAATGCAAGGCTGCATTCACGTCTGAACCGCGAATGGATTTTTGAAGAGCAGAGATGACATCGTAATGTTGGTCTCCGTCCTTATCATACGAGAGAGCCTTTCTTTGGATACATTCTTCTGCGATTTGAATCGTGATATGTATTAATCCATCTACACTAGGTTCAGTAGACTTTGCCGCTAGTTCAAGCGCGTTTAGGGCACTTCTAACGTCTCCGTTGGTACTACTTGCAAAGTGATTCAAAGCTTCTTCAGTGACGTTTAAATTGAGTTTTCCTAATCCGCGTTCTTCATCTTCAATTGCATTGACGAGAGCCTTTATAATATCTTCAGGAGAGAGTGGTTTGAGTTCGAAAATTTGTGTACGACTGCGAATCGCTGGGTTAATCGAAATATATGGATTCTCAGTCGTTGCTCCCACTAAAATAATTCGTCCGTTTTCTAAATGGGGCAATAAGAAGTCTTGTTTTGTTTTATCTAGTCGATGAATTTCGTCAAGTAGTAAAATGACACTACCAGACATCTTTGCTTCTTCGGCAACGATTTGCAATTCTTTTTTTGTATCAGTTGCTGCGTTTAGTTGTCTAAAGGATACTTTCGTACTTCCGCTAATGGCGCTAGCGATACTAGTTTTTCCAGTTCCTGGAGGTCCGTATAAAATCATGGATGATAATTGTTTGGCCACAACCATACGATTGATGATTTTTCCAGGAGAGACAAGATGCTCTTGACCAATCACTTCTTCAATCGTTCGAGGTCGCATGCGGTAAGCGAGCGGTTGGTGGTTCATTTCAGTTCCTCCTTAAATTTCTTTAAGTTAAGTGTATCATAAGTTGAAAGAATGATATAATAGGAAAGATTAAAACATCTTGTTAGGACAATAAATAGACTTCCCTTATAATAATATTGTTTGAAAGTGAGGAGAATGCATGGTGAATTATTTAGATTATGCAGCAACAACGCCGGTTCATCCGGAAGTTTTAGAAGTGATTACAAAGGAAATGTCATCTTTTGGGAATCCATCTAGTGTGTATCGCATTGGTCGTGAACAAAAACAAAAAATCGAACGTGTGAGAAAAGCTATTTTATCTGAACTAAAAGCCTCTCCACACGATGCCATTATTTTTACAAGTTCAGGTTCAGAAGGAAACAATTTAGTATTCGAGAGTATTCGGGAGCATTTTGCAAAGGAAAAAGGACATATTATTGTTTCTGCAGTAGAGCATCCTTCTGTTCGTAAATCAGCTGAATTTTTAGCAAAAGAGGGCTTTGAGGTGACGTACTTAGCTCCGAATAAAGAGGGAAGTGTTGAGGTGTCAGCGGTTGAAAAAGCTCTTAGAGAGGATACTCGTCTTGTTTCAATTATGACCGTTAATAATGAAACAGGTGCCCGCTTTCCAATCGAAGAAATTGCTGCTCTGTTAAAAGACACTCCTACTTATTTTCATACAGATGCCGTTCAAGCTTTTGCACAAGAAGAAATTAATGTTGATGGTATCGACTACTTAACAGCTTCTGGGCATAAAATCTACGCACCAAAAGGGATTGGATTCTTATATAAATCAAAAGATGCGCCAATTCATGCTTTAATTAAGGGTGGTGGACAAGAGTTAGGGTTTAGAGCAGGAACAGAGAACGTTCCTTATATTTTAGGTCTGGAAAAAGCAATGCAAATCGTTGTGACGAAAAGAGATGAGCTCGTTCAAAATTATCAAGAGTTACGTGAGTATCTAATCGCGAAGTTGTCTGAAAGAGGCATTGAATTTGAGTTTAACGGCGTAGCTAATCCAAAGAATCCACATATATGTAACCTGTGGCTAAAAGGAAGAAAAGCAACGCAAACATTAATCTTTAATGATTTGAAAGATGTTTCAGTATCTGCTGGATCTGCTTGTTCAGCTGGAAGCGTGCAAATTAGTCCGGTATTATCTGCAATGCATCCAGATGAAACGAGTCGTCTTGAAGAGTCTGTCAGACTTTCATTTGGAATGGGGTCAACAAAAGGGGATATTGATGCATTTGTGGATGCTTTCTAGTGAAAGAGAGCTTTTGTTTAAAGGTAAAGTATGGTAAACTAATTTTGTAGAAAAAGAAAGAGGAGAAATGTATATGGCGTTTACACCAACTGCATCATTAAAAGGGTCAAACCAAGTATTTTCGGTTAGTCCAACATGTAAAGGATACACATTACGTGATAATGGCTTTACAGAGACAAAATCTGGGAATTTTCAACTAATTCGTAGTTTAGATAATACCATTGATGATCACCGTGGCTTAAAATTAAAAGTGATGGTTGACAAAGATAAAAAATCATTAAAAATTTCAACGGTTACTAAGAATGGTCTTCAAACAGTAGATTTGTATGGAAAATCAAATACAGCAATGGCTGTTGAAAAATTGGAATTCATTTTAGAAGGCTTAGTAGAACGTGGAGTTCTAGAAGTAACAACGAAATAAGGACAAAGAAAGAGAGACAGTTCAATTTGAACTGTCTCATTTATCATGCACGGGCAGAGTACCCTATGGACTGTTATTCGACTTCTGGTAGCGGTTTGAATTGTGCTACGAAGCTTAAGGTATCGCCAAAATAAAGATTCTCGCTAGGAACTTCATAGAGCTCCTGCATTCTCTTGCTTAAAGAATATGGAAGATTGGTTGAATCTTTTTCATACTTCGTAAGCGTATCTTTGTTTATTTTAAGATATTTGGCGGCTTCTAACAGTGTTAAATTACGATTAACCCGTGCTGCTCGTAAAGAGATCATCATACACCTTCGCCCCCTTTTTCTCAATATAATTATAGTGAAAATGAAATCGTTTGTCAAAAGCACGACTGGGCAAAAATCCCAGTACTATCGCATTTTCAATGATTTTCAAGCAATTTTTTTGAAAAATTAAAAAATAAATTTAAAATTAAGGATAAATCTGACAACTCGACCTTCAAATCGACTAGTTCAGGAAATAAAAAGAAATGATGGTGAAAAAATGAGTAATGAAAAAATTAGGGTTGTCGTTGGCATGAGTGGAGGAGTGGATTCTTCCGTAACAGCTCTTTTATTAAAAGAGGCTGGATACGATGTCATCGGTATTTTTATGAAAAACTGGGATGATACGGACGAAAATGGAGTTTGTACTGCGACAGAAGATTATAAAGACGTTTCTGCGGTTGCCGAACAAATCGGTATTCCATATTATTCAGTAAATTTTGAGAAAGAATATTGGGACCGTGTATTTGAATACTTCCTTCGCGAATATCGTCTGGGACGTACACCAAACCCAGATGTGATGTGTAATAAAGAAGTGAAGTTCCAAGCGTTTTTAGATTATGCACTGCAATTAGGAGCAGATTATGTTGCCATGGGACATTATGCACGTGTAGAAAAAGATGAGAATGGAATTGTTCACCTATTAAGAGGAAAGGACAATAATAAAGACCAAACGTATTTCTTAAGTCAATTGAATCAAAAGCAATTAGAAAAAGCGATGTTCCCAATTGGACACTTAGAGAAAAAAGAAGTGCGTGAGATTGCTGAAAAGTATGATCTTGCGACTGCTAAGAAGAAAGATTCAACTGGCGTATGTTTCATCGGAGAACGTAACTTCAATGAGTTCTTATCAAACTATTTGCCAGCTAAACCTGGTAAAATGGTGACCCTTGATGGAGAAGTAAAAGGCGACCACGCTGGACTCATGTACTACACAATTGGACAACGCCAAGGCCTTGGCATCGGTGGCGGTGGTAAGACGAATGATCCATGGTTCGTTATCGGGAAAGACTTATCAACAAACACTTTATATGTTGGTCAAGGATTCCATCATCCAAACCTTTACTCAGATAGCTTAACAGCAACAGATATTCAATTTACGAACGATTTACCAAGAGAGAAAACGTTCGAATGTACGGCTAAATTTAGATACCGTCAACAAGATACAAAAGTGAAAGTTGTGTTAGATGAAAAGGATCCAACGAGGGCAACGGTAATTTTTGATGAACCTGTTCGTGCGATTACACCTGGCCAAGCTGTCGTATTTTATAACGGCGAAGAGTGCCTTGGTGGAGGCATCATTGATAAAGCGTTTATGGAAGGAAAAGAACGTCAATACGTTTAAAATTTTAAAGAAAGGAGATAACCAATGAGCGAGGCTAATTATATTGTTGGAGAAGTACTGACAACATTTTTTGAGAATGCACAAAATTTTTACAAAGTTTTGTTAGTCCGTGTGATTGAGTCAAACTGCGTATCAGTTGATGACGAGATTGTTGTTACAGGTATTTTCGGCCAAATTCATTCGGATATCTCCTATCGTTTTAATGGAAAAATTGTCTCACATCCAAAATACGGAGAACAGTTTCAAGCGGATAATTATCAACAAACACAACCTACTGGGAAAAGAGGTCTCATTCAATATTTTTCAAGCGCTCATTTCCCAGGAATTGGGGAGAAAACTGCTGAGAAAATCGTTGAAAAATTAGGAGAAGATGCTCTCGAACGGATATTAAATGATGACAATGCTCTAGATGGAATTACAGGATTAACGAAAAAGAAAAAGGAAATGATCCGTGAAGTTATTACTCAAAATCAAGGCACAGAAAAATTGATGTTTGAGTTAACGAATTTAGGTTTTACTCCTTCTATCTCACAAAAGATTATTGGAATGTTTAAAGACAAAGCCAAACAGATTTTAGACGAAGATCCTTATCTATTGTTACAAAAAATTGAAGGTCTTGGATTTAGGCGAATGGATAGTATTGCTCAATCAATGGGAATTGATCCTGATGATGCATCAAGATTGAAAGGTGCCTTATTTATTGTTACTAGAGACTTCTGCTACCAGACAGGCGATACTTATATTTCAAGTGAAGTCTTAATTACTCAAGCGCAGCGTTTGTTAGAATCCTGTCAGAATTATTTAATTGATCCTGAAAAAATGGTAGATGCTTTAAATGATTTAATTCGAGAAGGCGTTGTTTATTCAGACGAAAGTAGAATTGCTATCGCTTCTCTTTATTATGCAGAGCTTGGAATACGAAATGCAATTTCTAGAAGAGTCACTAATGAAAAAGACACTCTTTCTAAAGAATCCATTAGTGAAGCGATTCAAAAGACCCAAGAAAAATTTGACATCATTTATGATGAATCTCAAAAAGAAGCCATTCATCAAATTATGCATGAACCGATTTTTGTATTAACAGGTGGACCTGGTACGGGAAAAACAACCATTATAAATGCTGTGATTGATGTCTATTGCCAATTGAACGAAATTCAAGATGTAGAAGATGCTCTCGTTTTAGCGGCTCCGACAGGTCGTGCGGCTAAAAGAATGAACGAACTCACGGGATATCCTTCATCAACAATCCATCGTTTACTAGGGATTGCTATTGATAGTCCCGAAGAAAGTTTTGAAGATAAAGAGATTAATGGTGAGTTTTTAATCATTGATGAAATGTCAATGGTGGATACGTGGTTAATGAATCGTGTATTAAAGGCTTCTCCTGATCGTTTGAAGATATTGTTAGTCGGTGATAGTAACCAATTGCCTTCTGTGGGACCTGGTCAAGTTCTTACAGATTTACTTGAAACAAAATCAATTCCTTCAATGGAGTTGAAACGAATCCATCGTCAGACAAATCAATCCTCTATTGTAGAATTAGCTCACTGTATTAAAGATGGTTTTTTACCGAATAATTTCGCTCAAAAACAGCTAGATAGAAGTTTTCTACCTTGTACTCCGGAGCGCCTAGTGTCGATTATCGAACAAGTAGTGGTCGCAGCTTTGAAAAAAGGCTACACGAAAAAAGATATTCAAGTATTAGCTCCTATGTACAAGGGAGACTCTGGAATAAACGCCATTAATCAAATGATGCAAGAAATATTAAATCCGAAAATTGGAAATAGTGTTCGTGAGGTGGAATCGTTTGATAGAGTGTTTCGTGTTGGAGATAAAGTTCTCCAATTGGTGAATTTGCCTGAGGAAAATGTTTATAACGGAGATATTGGGGAGATTACGGCAATTCAATTTGCAAAAGAAAATGAAGATCAAGTAGACAAGATTTATGTTTTATTTGACCAAACTGAGGTGGAGTACACTAGAACGGATTGGCAACAATTAACTTTAGCCTACTGCTGTTCTATTCATAAGGCGCAAGGCTCCGAATTTAAAATGGTGATTCTACCAATGGTTAATCAATATTCTAGAATGCTTCAAAGAAATCTTCTGTATACAGCAGTTACTAGAAGTCAACAGTACTTAATTTTATGTGGAGAGGCGGGAGCCTTTCAAAAAAGCGCGACTACCATTTCCCCTAAAAGAGCAACTTTTTTACAAGAATTCCTTAGAGATTTAAGTATAAGTACTTTTGTGGAATTCGAAGAAAAAATTATAGAAGACACAAGTGATTCTCATTCATTTATTGAGGAGGATTCAAATATAAAAGAAAACAATATGTTAACCTTAAGAATGATTGAACAGGAAATGATATCTCCGATGATTGGAATGGAGGATCTTTCTCCATATGACTTTATGAGAAGAAGTTAGAATTTTTTCTGACTTCTTTTTTGTTTTTCCAGGAATCAATTGATATCTGTCCTTGATATAAGGTAAAATGGATACAAATGATTATGAAAGAAGGACAGCAAATGAGTAGACAAAAACATTTTTTAGTATCAGAAGATGCTGTGCCACCGGTTTTTTCTAAAGTCTTGCAAGCAAAGGAATTACTTGCTACTGGACAAGCAAAAGATGTAACCGAAGTAGTGAAAATGGTTGGCATCTCCAGAAGTGTGTACTACAAATATTATCGCAAAGTACAAGGTTTCTCCTCTGTGAATGCGGGAAGAAAAGCTTCTATCAATATTCATATGAAGAACATTAGAGGAACGTTAACGAAAACGCTAGATGTATTTGCGAGTCGTAACATGAATATTTTAACGATATTCCAAGGATTAGCCATTCATAGTGTAGCGGTTGTTCAAATTATGATTGATATTTCTGAAGCAACTGTTAGTGTAGAAGAAGTATTGAAGGAAATCAGCTCATTAGAAAATATTATTTCCGTTGAGCTCCAAAGTATTGAATAATGACAATGAAATTTTTGGATTATTTAAATCATCATCAGATTAAGGTTCTTATTTTTGATAAAGACGGGACGCTTACAGATACTTCCGCTTTATGGTTGGAGCCTACTTTACAAGTTATCGAAGCTTTATTAGCGAGAAATGGAATGCGTTTAAATAAAGAGGAAAATCGGACTTTATATGAAAAGTTAGGAATTACCAGCTCTGAAATAATTGAAAATAGTGTTATTGCATCAGGAAGCGTTCGAGACATGCTGGAAGTGATTGCTCAATTTGGAGAGTTTGATATTGAGGAGAATTATCAGTTTACGGTTCAATTTTTTTATCAATATATTACTTCCAATCCAGATAAAATTATCGCTCTGGGGAATGTTAAAAAGACTCTTCAACGATTCAAAGAGTTGGGTTTTACATTAGCTTTAGTAACAAATGATTCCAAATTACCAACTAAAGCCGTATTAGAAGTATTGAAGGTAGAATCTTTATTTGATTTTATCGGAACAACTGACGATTTTCCTTCTAAACCTGCAATCGACGCTTTAGAGGCTATTTCAAATGTGTTCCACGTATCATTTCATGAAATGATCTATATTGGAGATTCTTCTATTGATGAAGAGTTTGCAAGTCATACCGCAGGATTTGTAGCTGTTGTGAATAAAGAAGACAATGAGAATTGTTTTAAAACCGCATTCTTTAAAGTAAATTCCATCGAGGAGTTAATAAAGGAGAATTAATGGAACTTACTACTCAAAAAAATCATAAAATAAAATATTTACTAAAAATTTTGATTCCAATCTTAATCTATCAGTTAGCGAATTACTCAGCTCAATTTATTGATGCAGTAATGACGGGACGTTATAATGAGGTCCATTTAGCTGGCGTTTCGATAGGAGGAAGCCTATACTCACCGTTCTTTACGATGTTGACAGGGATAGTTTCTGGGTTAGTTCCAATCGTTGGCCAATATTTAGGTCAAAAGAAAAAAGAGAAAATTATAGAAGTCATGCGTCAATATTTACTTATTGGAATTTTTCTTGCTTTTCTATTATTTCTTTTTGGCTGGATATTTTTGAAGCCTACTCTAGGAATCATGAATTTAGAGTTGTCAGTAGAAAAGATTGCGTTTGAGTACTTATCCTGGTTATCTCTTGGGTTAGTACCTTTACTATTATTTAGCGTAATGCGATCATTTGTAGATGCCCTAGGGTTAACCAAACTTTCAATGCTATTGATGGTTTTAGTGGTCCCGTTGAACGTATTTTTTAACTATTCTCTGATTTACGGTCAATTTGGTTTTCCAGAAATGGGAGGGCCAGGAGCGGGGCTGGGAACGGCTTTAGCTTATTGGGGCTTATTATTCATTGCTTATTTTGTTTTTAAATGGCACTCAGAATTAAAAAAATATCCCATTTTTAAATGGGAAGGAATCCGTTTATCCTTATGGAAGGAACCTTTTAAAATTGGATTTCCCATTGGATTATCGATTTTTGCAGAAGTTGCAATTTTTTGTTTTGTAGGATTATTAATGGCAGGGTTTGGAACAACGGTTATTGCAGCTCACCAAGCCGCTATGAACTTTGCTACATTGATTTATGCTTTTCCTATTAGTATTTCTACTGCTTTAACGATTATTGTATCTTTTGAAGTTGGGCAGAAAAATATTTTATCAGCGGTTCAATATAGTAAGATAGGGATTTTGACATCTTTTATCATTGCAGTTGTGACGCTTATATGTTTAGCGTTAAATTTGAATACCATTGCAAGTTTTTATGGAAGTGAAGAGGAGTTTATTAAACTTACCATTCAATTTTTAGCATATAGTTTACTTTTTCAACTATTTGATGCTATCGCTGCTCCTATACAAGGAATCCTAAGAGGATTTAAGGATGTTCAAATGCCGTTTATCTTGTGTTTAGTTGGATATTGGATTATTGGACTACCCATTAGTTTCCTTTTACATTATGGTTTTAATTTCGGTCCATTTTCATATTGGATAGGATTAATTTTGGGCTTAATGTCCAATTGCACGTTTTTAGTCTTTCGTCTAAAACGAGCTGTTATTAAAAATAAAATTAATAGAGGTGGAAATGATGTATCAAACACAAAATGATGATTTTAATATTGAGGAAACTTCTCCTTCAAAAGAGAATGTAAAATCTGAGTATAAGAAGGATATTTTATCAATTGCAAGGAGACTATTAATTTATTTTGTAATCTTTTTCTTCTTTAGTCTTTTAGGAAGAGCTGTATTAAGACAAATGCAATTAGATTCGAAATATTATTATTTACTCATGGATACTAGCTTTGTTTATACCATTACAGCTGTATTCTTGTACATTGGTGCGTTTGTTGGCCTTATTGCTTGGGTCGTTAAAACTAAATTCCCATTTAAACGGATTTTTGAACATGTTGCTCCTAAGAAAATGAACGTAGGAACTTTCTTCTTAATCTCTGGTTCCATTTTTGGGATTCGTTTCGTTTCTAAGTTGATTCTAATGGGAATCGATAAATTATTTACACAAATGGGGATTCCTGCTACGCTTTTAGGAGATGCTTCTCCAGAAATTACGAGTAGTATTGTATTTGTACTTTATTTAGGCGTTGTTGCTCCATTTATTGAAGAAGTTATTTTTAGAGGTTTTATTGGATACCGAATGGAACGCTATGGGAAAATATTTGCGATTGGTTTTTCTGCAATGATTTTCTCTTTATTCCATGCAAATTTATCACAAGAAATTTTTACATTCTTCTTGGGAATTCTGTTAGCCTATATTGCATTTGAGTATGGATTCCAATGGGCTGTAGCGTTTCATATGATTAATAACTTTATTTTTGCAATTATTGTGGATGTTTACCTTTCTCCTGCCATTGTGATAGACAAACATCCACTCCATTCGATTTTAGAACTTCTAGGATTTGTTCTATTAATTTATATTTTATTTGCAAAATTACCAGAGATTAAAGCTTACATTAGTGAGAATCATGCCTTTAAAGGAATTGGGTTCATCACTTTTACTAAATGGCAGATTGTTTTATATATTCTAGTGATATTGTACTATTCAGTTGGAATTTACTTTATCCAACGTGGTTTCTAGGAGGTTTACAATGAATACAATCTATTTAGAAGACACTGTATTTACTACTTTAAAGGAACACCCAGAAGTAAAGGATTTGTTAGTGGAAATCGGGTTTACCCCCTTAAATCAACCACAAATGGTACAAACAGTGGGGAGAATAACTAGTCTAAAAAAAGGGTCAAAGATCGCTAAAATTCCACTGACTACCATTGTAGAAACTCTTGAAGCGAATGGATATATCGTAAAAGAAAGCAGGGATTAGATGGCTAAAGAAGATTACACTATGGAAGAACGTCAAGAAATTCTAAAAAATCTAATGCTCAGACTTCACGCGGGTGAGGATAAAGAAGTTATTCAAGAAGAGTTCAATGAAGTGTTTGACGAGATTTCTCCATACGAGATTCAATTGATGGAAAGAAACTTAATGAGTGAAGGTATTACTTTTGCTGAAATCATGAGTTTATGTAATGTTCACGCCAATTTGATGGGTTCTAAAGTGAATACACAAACATCAGTAGCTGATTTTGAACAACCAGGACATCCAGTTCATGTGATGAAAATGGAGAATTTGGCTATTAGAGGGGCTTTAGATAGAGTGGAGCGCCTCTTAGTCAATTATCTCGAAACAAAGGATTCTACAATTGAAAAAGGATTAAGAAGACAAATTTCTTTGCTGGATCAGTTTGAAAATCATTATCAACGTAAAGAATATGCGATGTTTCCGATAATGGAAAAAAAGGGAATTACAGCTCCTCCAAAAGTGATGTGGGGAGTTCACGACCAAATAAGAGATTTGTACCGTGATTTCAAAAAAGCTTTGAAAGATGGTAAAGAATCCACTTTGGAAGAATTTCAAATAGCCCGTGACGAAATGTTAGAGATGATTCAAAAAGAAGAAAATATCTTAATCCCCATGGTAGAGCAAGTGTTTCATGTAGACGATTGGGAAGCAATAGCGTCTCAGTCACCTGAATATGGATACTGTATCGTTAAACCTGAAAAAGAATGGGCTGTTAAGAAATCATTTTCCCCAGTAAAAGAGGAAACACAAGTTGAATCAGAGGGAGATATTCCTTTATCTACCGGTTCGCTTTCGTTAAAAGAATTGAATTTAATTTTAGATTTATTACCGATGGAATTATCTTTTGTAGACGCTCAAAATATAGTCAAGTACTATAATGAGGGAAATGGCGAAGAAAAAATCTTCAAGAGAACTCCAAGTGCAATTGGAAGAGATGTTATTCTATGCCACCCGCCTCGTGTCCATGAAACGGTCCAAACAATTTTTGAACAATTAAAATCAAAACAGAA
The DNA here is from genome assembly GCF_001806915.1 of Granulicatella sp. HMSC30F09. NCBI lineage: Bacteria > Bacillati > Bacillota > Bacilli > Lactobacillales > Carnobacteriaceae > Granulicatella > Granulicatella sp. HMSC30F09. The sequence continues at coordinate 96,987 of NZ_KV786404.1, forward strand.
AGAAAAAGAAGAAATGTGGTTTAAAACAGAAGATAAAATGGTTCATGTGACCTATCATGCCGTTTGGGATGAAGAAGGGAAGTATATGGGATGTCTTGAATATGTTCAAGATATTAAACCTCTTGTTGAGCATTTTGAAAAAACGGATATAAAGAGAACACTTTCGTAATTAGAATTGATGTGTTACAATCTTTCTGAAAATGAATTTATACCTAAACGTTATACTTTAAAGGAGTTACAATTTTATGTACACGCAGATGATTCTAGGCGCAATTGCAGGACTCAGTTTATTCTTATACGGGATGCAATTGATGGGCGACGGATTGCAAAAAGTTGCAGGTGAAGGATTGAAAGGAATCATTCGTAGATTGACAAAAAATCGTTTGATGTCCGTATTAGTAGGGATGTTTGTAACTACGATTATTCAAAGTTCTTCAGCAACGACAGTAATGGTTGTTGGTTTCGTAAACGCTGGTCTTATGACACTAGCTCAAGCGGTTGGAGTTGTCTTCGGGGCCAATATTGGGACGACCATTACAGGACAAATGGTTTCCTTTAACTTGTCACAATGGGCACCGCTTGTCATAGCTGCTGGTTTAGTAGCCAACATGCTAACGAAAAATCCAAAAGTAAAAGAAGCGAGTGAAATCTTTATAGGTTTTGGGATTCTATTTATCGGGATGAGTACATTAAGTAACTCACTAGAACCTCTAAAAGAATTACCTGAATTTACAAACTGGATTCTTCAATATGGTAGCAATCCATTCGTGGGTGTAGGAATCGGTCTTTTAATGACATTTGTGTTGCAAAGTTCTTCAGCAACGATTGGGATTTTAATTGCTCTTGCTAGTCAAGGTGTGCTTCCAATTACAACTGCTATTTTCATTATCTTTGGTGATAACATTGGAACATGTACGACCGCATTAATTAGTAGTTTGGGTACTTCTCGCCGAGGAAAACAAGTAGCTTTATTCCACTTAATGATTAATATCATTGGTACAATTTACTTCATGATTTTCTTAAGTAACATTCTTGTGAATGTCGTTGAAAACATTGATCCAGGGAATGTGGCTCGACAAATTGCCAATGCTCATACGATTTTTAATATCGTAAACGTGATTATCTTATTCCCGTTCACAAATCTTCTAGTGAAATTAATCCAAATGATTATTCCAGATGGGGAAGATGAAGAAGAAAGCATTACGCGTTATCTTGATAAACGCATTTTGGTTACTCCTTCAATCGCCTTAGAAAATACCATGTATGAATTTGCTGCAATGGCTCAAGAAACGATTCAAGCTCTTGATAATGCAGTAGGCGCAGCTCGTAACAGAGATAAAAAGCTTGTTAAAAAGGCGCTTGAGAACGAGAAAAATATCAACGCTTATGAAAAAGCGATTGTTAAGTATTTAGTGGAAATTTCTCAACAAAAAGTTTCTGCTAAAGACCAGCAAACGATTGATGAATTATTTAGTACTGCAAATGATATTGAACGTATCGGGGATCATGCAGAAAATATTGCGGACTTTGCAAAATCGATTATCGAACGTGAAATTTTTCTTGATGAAGATACCGTTAAAGAATTAGACGGAATCTATGAGCTTATTAAAAGAGGTTTTGCGTTATCCATTGATGCATTATCTACAGGGGATCAAGAGAAAGTCCAACAAGCAATACAAATTGAACGTGACATTGATAAATTAAAAATTGAGGTACGTGACAAGTATATGAAACGTATGAATAAAGGAATTGCTTCAGCGGAATCTGGAATCTTTGTTATGGATTTACTCAGTAACTTAGAACGTGTGAGTGATCATTTCAGAAACATTGCTGAAACTGTGGAACGTTTAAAACGTCCGGTTATTGTAACTGAATAATTAAATTATCCGTAGGCATTTTGTCTACGGATTTTTTTGTAAAAGTGTAGTGATACCGTATACGGTATCACTCTTATAAAGTATAATGAGATTAGGAGGGATGTTTATGGGGGAAACATATGAAATTGGAGAATCGACATACGAGCAGATTAAAGATTTTCCTTATGATGAGTTAGTAAAAATACTTGCGATACTGACCATTGTTGAAGAGGAAGGGATTACGCCATCCGTCTGGGAAAAATGGGGAGAGGTTAAGGATAATCGTGATACTTTAGTTTTCGAAGTATCCAGAAACTATAAGGAAGGTGTACCAAATGGGCCAATACCAAAAGAAGTTATACACAGAGTTAGAGTCTACTTATCCTGAATTTGTAGAGGATTTTAATAAGGAGTATTCGAAGCAAAAGATTGCCTTGCAGTTAGTTGAGCTGCGATTGGAAACGGGACTTTCTCAGAGAAAATACGCCAAAGCGAATGAACTAATGCAAAATAAAGTCTCCATTCTTGAAAACGGGAAGAGTAATTCAAGACTGTCGACGATTATTGAGTTAGCTGCAAAGAATGGGTACAAGGTCGAATTAAAATTCACAAAGTAAGCAAGTGAGCTAGTCTACAGCAGACTAGCTTATTTTTGTGTCGTAGTTAGTACAAAGGTTTAAAAAAGAGTGAGAGTATGATAGAATGAATCGAATTCAAAAACAAAGGAGAACGAAATGCTAAAAGTACAAAACGTAAGTCTATTATTTTCAGACCGTAAATTGTTTGATGATGTAAACATCACTTTTACACCAGGAAACTGTTATGGGGTTATTGGTGCGAATGGTGCCGGAAAATCAACTTTCTTAAAAATCCTATCTGGAGAATTACAACCAACAACTGGTGAAGTGATTCTAGATCCACATGAACGTTTAACGGTCTTAAAACAAGACCACTTCGCATTCGAAGATGAACGTGTAATCGATACTGTAATCATGGGGCATAAACATTTATATGACATTATGAAAGAGAAAGACGCTATCTACATGAAAGAAGACTTTTCTGATGAAGATGGTATTCGCGCCGCTGAACTTGAAGGGGAATTTGCTGAATTAAACGGTTGGGAAGCTGAAAGTGATGCCTCTCAATTATTACAAGGCTTAGGAATCACTGAAGATCAACACTACAAACTAATGAGCGAATTAGTCGAAGCAGACAAGGTTAAAGTGTTACTTGCACAAGCGTTATTCGGTAAACCAGACGTTCTTTTATTAGACGAACCTACAAACGGTTTGGATGCAAAATCAATCTCATGGTTAGAAGAGTTCTTAATCAACTTTGATAACACAGTCATCGTTGTTTCTCATGACCGTCACTTCTTAAACAAAGTATGCACGCATATGGCGGACGTTGACTTTGGTAAGATTAAATTGTTCGTTGGTAACTATGATTTCTGGTTACATTCAAGCCAATTAGCTGCGAAATTATTAGCAGACCAAAACGCGAAAAAAGAAGAAAAAATCAAAGAATTACAAGAATTCATCGCTCGTTTCTCTGCGAATGCTTCTAAATCAAAACAAGCGACTTCTCGTAAGAAAATGTTGGATAAAATTACATTGGATGATATTCAACCTTCAAGCCGTAAATATCCATTCGTTGGATTTTCACCTGCGCGTGAAATTGGGAATGACTTATTATTAGTCGAAGGTTTATCAAAAACAATTGATGGCGAAGTGATTTTCGAAAACGTAAGCTTCCAATTATCTAAAGATGATAAAGTTGCTTTCTTAAGCCGTTCAGATATTGCGATCACCACATTATTCAAGATTTTAACAGGCGAAATGGAAGCAGACAGTGGTACATTCAAGTGGGGTGTTACAACTAGTCAAGCATACTTACCAAAAGATATGACAGATGAGTTCTCAAACGAAAAATTAAACATCTTAGAGTGGTTACGTCAATACGCGCCAGTGGAAGAGCAAGATAACACCTTCTTACGTAGCTTCTTAGGTCGTATGTTATTCTCTGGAGACGATGTTATGAAACAAGTAACGGTTCTTTCAGGGGGAGAAAAAGTGCGTTGTATGTTATCTAAATTAATGCTTTCTAAAGCAAACGTGTTAATCTTAGATGATCCAACAAACCACTTAGACTTAGAATCAATCACAGCATTGAATGATGGTTTAATCGCGTTCAAAGGTTCATTACTATTCTCAAGTCATGACCACGAGTTCATTCAAACAACAGCAAACCGTATTATCGAAATTGGACCAAAAGGCATTGTGGACCGTCTTGGCTCTACTTATGATGAGTTCCTTGAAGATGAGGCAGTTCAAGCACGAGTAGATGCTTTATATAATTAATGGACTAGACCAGAAGAGTGAAATGTCTTCTGGTCTTTTTGGTGTTTTTAGTGTAGGATAAAGTTATTAGAGGAGGTATTCAAATGACAAAAATTTATTTTGCAAGTCCATTATTCTCGGAAATGGAATTAGCCTTTAACAAAGTACTCGTAGAAAAGATTCGCAATCAATTTCCAGGAGTAGAGGTGTATTTGCCACAAGAACAAATGGCGATTAATGATAAGAGCTCGTATGCAGACTCAACAATGATTGCCCAATATGACACAGATGCGTTATTAGATTCTGATTTAATGATTGCGGTATTAGATGGAGCGGTTATTGATGTTGGTGTAGCAAGTGAAATTGGGGTAGCGTACCATGCAGACATGCCAATTCTTGGATTATACACAGACAGTCGTCAACAAGGAGCAGATAATTCTCAAAAAATAGCTGCCTTGCAAGAGGTAGCTGAATCACAATTTAGCTATGTAAATTTATATACAGTAGGCTTGGTAAAACTTAGAGGAGAGATTGTTTCCAGCAGCGATGAATTATTAGAAGCTCTAAAAGCCTATCTTAAGGAATCATAAAACTGTAAACTTTTGTTACAACTTTGTAATATAACTGATACGTTCTCCATATGTTCCTCTTGTAAAATAAGGAGTATGTTGGAGAAAGTGTGGTGAATATCGCTTTTGAAAAAGATGAAAAAACTATTTTTGACAACAACAGCATTCTTTTTTGTTGCAGGACCTTTAGCTCCTTCTGTGTTTGCAGAAGAAACGGATGTGCAAAAATTAGAAGCTCAATTATCGTCAGAACTACAAAAAGTGAATACAAAGTATCAAGAAATTGAAAGTTTAAACCAACAGATTGAATCGCTTCATAAAGAGCAAGAAACCCTTGCGGAAAAAGTGAAAACTCAAGAAGCGAAAGTGGAAGAACGAAAAGTGGTTGCTAGTAAAAGATTGCAATTGATGCAAATTTCAGATTTAGCAACTTACAGTATCCTTCACTTATTAAATTCAGAAAGTATTTCAGATTTTCTAAATCGTTTATTTGTATTTCAACAGTTCTTCCAATCCGATGAAGAAGTATTGAAGAACTTGGCAGATCAAGTGAATGAGTTGAATCGTTTGAAAACTGAAGCTTCTCAGGCACAAAGTGATTTAGAAACCAAGAAAGAAAAATTAACTTCTGAAAGTCAATCCTACCAAAGCTCAATTGAAGGACTTAAGCAGTTGATAGCTGACAATAAAGCGACATTTGAGAAGATGGAAAAGGAAAAGAAAGAAGCAAAAGTAGCTTTTTCACCTACAATTGCTGCTTTAACGAGTGATTCTAAACAAACGAATCAGGTGGCGCCATCTACTTCTAGTCAGGATACGACAGCTGCTAAACCAGTAGCCGCTGAGCCTTCAACGTCGACGACTCAAGCAGCTCCTACTACGACTGAGACGCCTACGACTACCTCAAACAGTTCAAGTTCCTCACAATCTAGCGGAAGAACACTACAAGTAGTCGCAACTGGATATTCATATAATGAACCGGGTTTAGGATACTATACAGCAACAGGAATTGATTTGCGCTCAAATCCAACCGTCATTGCAGTGGATCCAAGTGTCATTCCTTTAGGAAGTTTGATTGAGGTTCCTGGTTATGGCGTTGCAATTGCTGGGGATACTGGTAGTGCGATAAAGGGAAATAAAATTGACCTTCATTTCGTTTCTGTCGATCAAGCCAATCAATGGGGAAGAAGAACAGTTACAATTAAAATCTTAAAATAACGAAAAAACACTCTTGAGACCAAGAGTGTTTTTTTGTTATTAATATTCTTTTATGATTTAATTTTCTAATTCGTCTTTATTTTCACGAATCCATTCTTTAATTTGATGAATCAGGGGAAGTAGCCTTTTTCCTAAAGGCGTCAATCCATAATAGGTTTTATGACCAGTACTGGCCTTACCACGTTTGTATAGAATGTTGATTTCGATTAAATCATTTAAAGATTGGGTAAGGACTTTACGAGAAATGGAACCGAGTGTTCTTTCAATTTGCGCAAAGTACATTTCTTCTTTTTCGAGAGTTAATAAGATAAAGACACTCCATTTTCCTAACAATGGGAGAGCTAATTTTCGTAAATATGTTTCATTTTCCATATGCAGGCACCTCAAAGTAACTTCTATTAATTGTATAATTATTCTTTATAATTATACATATTAACATGTATTTAGACTATTAAGGAGGATAAAAATGTTTTTTAAGACGTTTGAATTTGATTTTGAGACGAGACGCTTAATGTGGTACTGCCCATATGGGGGAAGTGATTTTGCTGAGGTTTCTACTACTGCAGAAAGGATTAAAGAAAGAGACTATGAGTCTTGGTATACTGAGTGGAAGGAGGTTGGGGATTTATTAACAAGTAGATTTTATATAAGTGACATCTCTAAAGGAAAGGCTTTTTTAAGAGCTAGTCGTTATTATCAAGCTGCTGAATTTTTCTTACATCCAACTGACTCTAGGAAGTTAGAAGTCTATAACAATTCCGTTGAATACTTTTATCGTGGGTTAGACCTTTTACAAATTCCGTATCAAATGAAAAACATACATTTTAAAGAAGTGACTTTACGTACTTTATCATTTAGAACAACAAAAAAATGTAAAGGAACTTTACTAATTTGTAGTGGTTTTGATGGATTGTTGGAGGAACTTTATTTCACAAATGTTAAAGCAGCTTTAGACGAAGGATATAATTGTATCCTTTTTGAAGGACCAGGGCAATCCCATGTCATACGCTATCAACATAAAGCTTTTATACCCAACTGGGATACGGTTGTTTCTCAGGTAGGAGATGCTTACAAGAATGAAATTGTATCTCCTAAAATTGGAATTGGATTATCTTTAGGTGGTTTACTTATGGCTCGTACTTCTAATTTAAATCCACAAGTATTAGACAAAGTAGTATTATATAATTATTTTCCGTCCTTACTAGATTCCTTTAAAACGAATATTCCAAAATTCCTTCATCGTTATCTTGAAACTGGATTCCCAGTAGCAATTGAGAAAATTGTTTCTTTCTATATCAAGAAAGTTCCATTCTTAAATTGGCAAATAGAAAACGCAAAATGGGTGTTTGGAAAGAGCTCCTTAAATGAAATTATTCGTTATTGTAGGGAATTTGAAGAGCTTCCGGTGAAAAATCCAGTGTTAATTTGTGTTTCAAAAAAAGATAACTATTATGATTCGTCATTAGGGATCGAATACTACCATTCACTCAGTATAAAAGAAAAGAGATTAGTTGTATTTGATAAAGAAAAATACTTTAGTGAGCTTCACTGTCAGAATGGAGCATCCTTTGTCACAAACGATGTCATTTTTGAATGGTTAAATGGTTGTTAATTTGATAAAATAGATATTAGCAACTTAGAACTAGGAGGATTTCTATGATTAAGCTAGTAGCTATTGACATGGATGGCACATTATTAAACAGTAAAAAAGAAATACTAGAAGAAACAAAAAAATACTTCAAAGATTTCCATAAAAAAGGAACGGATACTTTATTAGTTCTTTGTACTGGACGCCCTGAGAGTGGAATTCGTCCTTATTTAAAAGACTTAGGCTATTTAGAAGAAAACCACTATATTATTAGCCAAAATGGTGCGAACATTTATGAGAGTCAAACCGGTAAACGCGTGATGGATGCCTTTGTTGATTCTGCTGCAATTCAAAAATGGATTGAACTAGGCAAGAAACACGGAGTTAGCGTTATGGGGGCTGGTGTTAAATACTATTATTCATTCGATGAGGATCCAACAGAATGGATGGAGTTTGATGTAAAACTTGTGAGTGGCAAGCTGAAAAGAATTCCAACCGAAGAGTCTTTAAACACTGATTTCTATAAAATTCTACTAATGGGAGATGAAGAACAACTTAATGAGTTTGAAACATTTATTCCAGAAGAGTGGAGAGACGAATTTTATGTGGTTCGTAGTCAAAAGTATTTAGTAGAAGTTCTAGCAAAAGGTGTGAACAAAGCTTTTGGTTTAGAAAAATTAGCTCAAAACCTAAACATTCAACCAAGCGAAATCGCAGCTATTGGGGACGCAGCAAATGACATCGAAATGTTAGAATATGCAGGACTTGCGATTGCAATGGGAAATGCCAGCGAAGAAGTAAAAGCTATTGCAGATATCGTAACAGATACCAATGAAAACAATGGCGTCATTAAAGCGATTGATAAGTTAATTCAGTAAAGAGCAAAAAAGCAAAATGTAACATTGAAGTGCACCCT
>NZ_KV786405.1:0-38372 GCF_001806915.1 Granulicatella sp. HMSC30F09
TAATTGTCTAACTTTTTGGGGTCAGTACATTTCTTGTCCTTTTTATGTGCTCAAAAACAGGATAACTGTCCACAATAAAAAGCTTTCAAAAAAAACAAGATTTCGGTTTTCAGAAACTAAAAAACATGGTAGAATAGAATGTATTGAAGTAAATAAAACTGGAGGATTAGTCATGATCGATGTTATTGACTTAAACAAAGTATTCGATAACGGCTTTGAAGCATTGAAGTCAGTAAATTTCTCAATTGAACAAGGAGATTTAGTATGTTTACTAGGTCCTAGTGGATGCGGGAAATCAACAATTTTAAATTTAATCGCGGGATTATTATCACCTACTGGGGGAGACATCCAATTTAAAGGAGAGTCAGTTGTTACGACAGAACCAAAAGACCGTAACATTGGATTCGTATTCCAAAACTATGCGTTATATCCGCATATGACAGTGTTAGAGAACATTATGTTCCCATTAACTGTTGGGAAAAATAAAATTTCTAAAGAAGAAGCTCAAAAAATTGCAGAAGAATATATGCAATTAACGAACATTGAAGAGTTAGCAGGTAAAAAACCTGGTACTTTATCAGGGGGACAACAACAACGTGTGGCCATCACTCGTGCACTTGTTCAAAAACCTGAAGTGCTCTTACTAGATGAGCCGTTAAGTAACTTGGATGCTCGTTTACGTTTGAAAATCCGTGAAGAAATCCGTCGTCTTGTAAAAGAAGTAGGAATCACAACAATCTTCGTAACGCACGACCAAGAAGAAGCATTATCTATCTCAGATAAAATCATTCTTTTAAACGAAGGGTACATTCAACAACATGATGACCCACAAAACTTATACCTAGAACCAAGTAACTTATTTGTTGCGAAATTCATCGGTAACCCAATCATCAATATTACAGAAGTGGAAATTAAAGACGGTGTGATTACTCACCCATCATTCAACTTACCAACTTCTGAATTATCACAAGACCGCAAACGTCAAGAATTAGCAGATGGACATTACTTTTTAGGAATGCGTCCAGAAGACGTAGTTCCAGCTGCTGAAGGAGAAGGTTTATTCTCTACAACGATCAGTGGAGTTGAGTTAATCGGACGTGAACGTATTCTTCACTTCCCATTAGGCGAACAATACTTGAAATCAATCGTAAGTGTGGAACATAAGATTGAAGAAGGAGACACACTTGCATTTAACATTCTAAAACACAAAATCTTCTTATTTGATAAAGATGGAGCGCGTGTTTACTAATGAAAAAATATAATCCAGAAAACCAACCTAAAGCTTGGTTCTTCCTTCTCCCATCTTTAGGAGTGATTCTCTTATTTAATATTTATCCATTACTTCGTTCGTTCTGGATGAGTTTCCAAAAAGGGTCACTATTAAAATTACAATATACAGGTTTGGACAATTACCAAAAAGTAATCTCAGATCCAGTTTTCCATAAAGCACTTATGAACACTGCATTATATGCATTCGCGGTTGTACCCGTTGCGCTACTGATTTCAGTGGTCGTTGCGTGGATTATTTTTGAGAAGATTAAACATAAGAGTTTCTTTGAAACTATCTTCTTCATGCCATATGTTACAAGTACAATCGCTATCGGGATTGTATTCCGTTACTTCTTCAATGGAGACTACGGGATTATCAATTTCTTCTTAGGTTTGATTGGTATTCCAGCTGTTAACTGGCTTGATAATGTAAATATGAGCATGCCAACATTAATTATTTTTGGGGTATGGACAAGTTTAGCGTTCAATATCATTATTTTGTTAGCAGGGTTAAGAAACATCGATTCAGAGCATTTCAAAATTGCAAAAATGTTTGGTGCAACAGATCGTGAAATCTTCTGGCGTATTACTTTCCCTCAATTAGTACCTACAATTGCCTTCTTATCCACAGTAAACTTAATTGGGGCATTCAAAGTGTATACTCAAGTTTATGCGTTGTTCGGAGGAAGTGCTGGTACAGCCAACTCAGCAACAACTGCTGTGTACTATATTTACGATAAATTCCATGTGGCAGGAAGACCAGGGGTTGCCATGGCAGCAACTGTAATCTTATTTGCAATCATTCTTTTTGCAACATTCCTCCAAAACAAATTCCTAAGAAAGGCGGAGGGATAAGATGAAAAAAGTATTTAATGGATTTTCGGTTGCGCTATTAATTTTCTTAGCGTTAATTACAGTATTCCCATTTATTTATATGATTATGACTGGGTTAATGACGTACGCAGAAGCAACAAGCATTCCGCCATCATTTATTCCTAGTTCATTCCAATTTAGTAACTACCTAGAAGTATTTAGCCGTGCGCCGTTCTTACGTTACTTTGGAAACACATTATTCGTGTCTCTATTTACAACAGTGGCTACGGTCACTACTTCGTTACTAGCAGCCTTTGCTGTCACAAGCTTACAGTTCAAAGGAAAAAATATTGTAATGATGATTTTAGTTTCATTATTAATGGTTCCGTATGAATCAATCATCTTTACAAACTACCAAACAATCGCTCAATTAGGGTTGTTAAACACTTATATTGCGTTAATCATTCCGTTTTTAACAAGTATCTTCTATATTTACTACTTAAACGGATACTTAAAAGGAATCCCAAGTACATTCTACAAGGCTGCTAAAATTGACGGTGCCAGTGATTTGGAATATATCCGTCGCATTTTAGTGCCAATGTGTAAACCAGCATTGGTAACAGTAGGGATTTTAACATTTATCCAAAGCTGGAATTCATTCCTATGGCCATTATTGGTTACAAATACGAAAGAATTCCGTCTATTGAACAATGGTCTTTCTGCCTTCACAACAGAAGCCGGAAGTGACGTTCACCTACAAATGGCCGCTGCTACTTTAACGGTTATCCCTATTCTGTTAATTTACTTCGTATTCCGAAAAGAAATTATTAGAGGGGTAGCGAAGAATGGTATCAAAGGATAAAACAACGATTACCTTTCATAGTGGAATTTTAACCATTGGTGGGACTGTCATTGAAGTTGCTTATAAAGATAGCCATATCTTTTTCGACTTTGGAACAGAATTCCTCCCAAAATTAGAATTGACCGATGAATCGGTACAAACGCTCGTAAATCATAGAGTCATTCCACATTTAAAAAATGTTTATGATGCAAGAATTCCTTACAAATATGAAGGAGATGAAGATAAAGACTACGCCAATACGGCTGTCTTTATCTCACATGCGCATCTAGACCATACGAGAATGTTGAATTATTTAGACCCAAATATTCCTTTATATACATTGAAGGAAACGAAAATGATTGTGAACTCGCTCAATCGGAACGGAGTATTCTTGCTTCCATCACCATTTGAAGACGAGTCATTTACAAGAGACATGATTGGCTTAGATGCTGGTGATGTGATTAAAGTGGGAGAAATCGAAGTAGAAATCGTTCGTGTAGACCATGATGCATACGGGGCTGCTGCTTTAATCATCAAAACACCAGGCCACCATATTACGTATACCGGTGATTTAAGACTTCATGGGCATAATGCCGAAGATACGATTGAGTTTTGTAAAAAAGCAAAACATACGGACATTTTAATGATGGAAGGAGTCTCTATCAGTTTTGGTGACCGTCCAGCAGAAGTGGAAGCTTTCAAACCGGAGACTGAGGAAGATGTGATTCGTCAGATTGCTTTTCTAGAAAAAGAAAATCCACATCGACAAATTACCTTTAATGGATATCCAGCAAATGTTCGTCGTTTTGAGAAAATCGTCGAAGGAACAAGCCGTACTGTTGTTCTTGAAGCAACAATGGCAGCACTTCTTAAAGAAGTCTTCCAAAAAGAAGCCCATTACTACTATCGTGAAGGGGCGCCTCGACTAGAAGAACTAGATCCAGCATTAGAAATTCCATACGAAACGTTATTAAAGGATACTTCAGAGTACTTATGGCAAGTGGTGGATCATTTTGATCGCTTGCAAGAGGGAAGCTTATACATTCATAGTGATGCACAGCCTCTAGGAGACTTTGATCCGAACTATCAACCGTTTCTGGACTTATTGGCGGAAAAAAACATTGAGTTTATTCGCCTTGCTTGCTCAGGTCACGCAAAACCGGAAGATTTAGACCGAATTATTGCGATGATTGAGCCTAAGTGTTTGATTCCAATCCATACGTTAAAACCAGAACTTTTGGAAAATCCGTATGGCAAAAGAATATTGCCGTATCGCGGCGAAAAAATTGTGTTGTAAAAACTATATAACAAAAGGAGAAGAAAAATGAAATTCAAATCTTTAGTAAAAGCGACACTAGCAACAGCATCAGTTGTAGCGTTAACAGCATGTGGAGCTAACTCATCAAACGGCTCACAACAAGCTGAAACTAAAAAAGATATCGTAACAGAGGTTAAATCAGAAACAACAATCACTTTCTGGCATGCCATGAACGGTCAGCTTGAAAAAGCTCTTCAAAAATTAACAGAAGACTTCATGAAAGCTAACCCAAATATTAAAGTAGAGTTACAAAACCAATCTACTTATAAAGATTTACAAGCTAAAATCAACTCAACTTTAACTTCACCAAAAGATTTACCAACAATCACTCAAGCATATCCTAACTGGTTATTCAATGCTGCGAGTCAAGATTCGTTAGTAGATTTCAAACCATATATTGAAAACGAAACAATCGGATTCAAGAAAGGTGAAGAAATTCGTTCAGACTTAATGGAAGGTGCTCGAATCAACGGAGTACAATACGGTATCCCATTCAACAAATCTACAGAAGTATTATTCTACAATGCAGATTTATTAAAAGAATACGGTGTTAAAGTTCCAACTACTTTAGATGAATTAAAAGAAGCCGCTAAAACAATTTACGAAAAATCAAACCACGAAGTTGTGGGTGCTGGTTTCGACTCATTAAATAACTACTATGCAATTGGTATGAAGAACAAAGGCGTTGACTTCACTAAAGAATTAGACTTCACAAGTGATGCTTCAAAAGAAGTTGTTAAATACTATGCAGACGGAATTCGTGACGGATACTTCCGTACAGCTGGTTCAGATAAATACTTATCAGGACCATTCCAAAACAAAAAAGTAGCAATGTATGTTGGTTCAACAGCTGGTGAATCATTTGTAGCTAAAGGTGCTAAAGAAGCTGGATACGAATACGGTGTAGCTCCACGTCCTGATAAATTCAACTTACAACAAGGTACTGACATTTACATGTTCGAAGGTTCTACTACTGAAGAACAACGTACAGCAGCATTCTTATACTTGAAATTCTTATCTTCAGCTGAATCTCAATTATACTGGGCACAAAAAACAGGTTACATGCCAACAGTTGCTTCAGTGTTAGAAAAAGATGAATACAAGAAATCAGGTTCTAAAGTTCCTGCTATCTTAGCAGATGCTACTAAGAACTTATTCTCAATTCCTGTAGTTGAAAACTCAGATCCTGCATATGCTGAAGTTCGTACGATTCTAGAAAAAATCTTTGCAACTCAAAATGGCAATGTGGATCAATTAATTCAAGATTCTAAAGCGCAATTTGATGCTGCGTGGAATCAATAATCACATATAAGTTCATTCACAACACAATCACAACGAAAGCCTAGGGAATTTTCCTCAGGCTTTTTGTGTGGACATAATTAGTGCTGGGCGTGTATTGCCCCTTCGGGGGAGGCTTTTAGGGGTATTGGGTGAGAGGAGAGATTGCTTTAGAAACAGTCGGTTTTTGATGTTGAAAGAGAATTAGTGAGCCACCGACTCGAGCCGCCTGTCTCTCGTCTTTGAAGCCTCAAAGAGACACTAACGAATAAAATCGTAAGTGTCTCTAATTCGCATTCAATGGATGTTCTCACTAATCTTTCAACAAAACCGCTGTTTCTATCGCAATGGACGTTTTTGGTATACACCTAAAAGCCTCCTGAGGGGAATTCCACACAACAAAGCTGAGGAAAGTTGTGTGGCGTTCTTTAGATTGTGTTCCTCATTCACGACGGACCGGTGCAGGATGGGATGAGTGTCTTTTATGGAGAGTATGTTATAATGGGGCGATAGGAGAGGTGAGTAGGATGCGTTATGTACTTTTATTAAGAGGCATCAATGTTGGAGGAAAAAATAAAGTCGTAATGAGTGAGCTGAAGGAACTATTAAAGAGTGAAGGCTTCAGCGAAGTAGATTCGTACATTAATAGTGGGAATTTATTTTTTACAAGTAGAGAGAGTATGGAAAAATCGTTTTGAAAGTCGAAAAATTATTAGAAAAGAATTATGACTTCTCGACTCCGTTTGTGTTACTTTCAAAAGAAACTTATTTAGAAGAAATTGCAAATCTTCCAGAGTGGTGGAACGAAGAATTTGCTAGAAAAGATATTTTGTTTTATTCTCAGGGGACAAATTCGGATGAGGTCGTTGAATTTGCAAAAAATTCTGAGCTTTATAATGAAAAAGTGTATATCGGAAAGAATGCAGTCTTTTGGGCTAAGATTGATGAAGGGGAGTTTTTGAAGACGACTTATCATAAGAAGTTGTTGAAGCAACCTTTTTATAAGACGATTACCATTCGAAACGGCAAGACCTTTGATAAAATTGCAGAACTACTGCAAAAAGAACAGTAATGTTTATAGAAGTAAAATAGTTTGAAAACAGTAAGTCGATGAATTTACTGTTTTTTTATTTAAAATGGAAGAAAAATCGTAACGCAAGTCAGATATGGAGTAGAAGGAAGTGCCTTTATGACGGGGCTTTTTTATGGTACAATAATCTGTGAATTTGTAGAAAGTAGAGGCGCATTATGGAAATAAAAATTATTGAAACAAGTGATATGCATGGGTATGTATTGCCAACGAATTATACTGAAAGAAACTTGGATTTAGGATTCAGTACCGCAAAGGCTGCGACGGTTATTCAACGATTAAAACAAGAAGCAAAAGGGCCAGTAATCCAAATTGAAAATGGAGACTTTATTCAAGGGTCGCCTTTAAGCTATTATGTACGTAAAAATGATGCAAAAGTAGCAGCAGATTTAACAAAAGTATTAAATTACTTAGGTTATGATTTAGGAATTCTAGGGAACCACGAGTTCAACTATGGGCTAGACTACTTAAGAGAAGCGATTGCGTCTTATAACCATCCAATTCTTTGCGCGAACATTTTAACAAAAGACGGTAAGCCTGCCTTTGGGGAGCCATACAAGGTGTTTGAAAAAGAAGGTGTAAAAGTCGCTGTTCTAGGGATTACAACGCCCTATATTCCAAATTGGGAACAACCTGCAACGGTGAAAGATTTAGTATTCGTGAGCGCGTTAGAAACAGCGAAGAAGTACGTTCCAGAAATGCGTAAAGTGGCGGATGTTGTTGTGGTAACTTACCACGGCGGGTTTGAATGCGACCTTTCATGTGGGGATCCAACCGAACTATTAACGGGAGAAAACGAAGGGTATGCGATTGCGACTCAAGTAGAAGGAATCGATGCCTTAGTGACTGGACACCAACACCGTGTGATTGCACAAAAAGTGAATGGGATTCCAGTGATTCAACCGGGATACCGCGGAGCATATGTGGGTGAAATCAGCCTAGAAGTAGAAAAAGTAGACGGGAAGTATACTGTTGTTTCAAGCGAAGCAAAACTTCACCCAACTGAAGAAGTTCCAGCAGATCCTAAAGTTGTAGAAATGTTTAGCGACTTACAAGCAGAAGTGGAAGATTGGCTAGACACAACTGTTGGAACAGTAGTCGGGGATATGACGATTAAAGATCCTCACGAAGCGCGTTTAAAAGAACATCCATATGTTGAGTTCATTAACAAAGTTCAAATGGATGCCAGTGGTGCGGATATTTCAGGAACGGCGTTATTTAATAATGATGGACGTGGGTTTAATTCTGAAATTCGCATGCGTGACGTGATTACAAACTACATTTATCCAAATACATTAGCTGTTCTAAAAGTGAGCGGGGCGGACTTGAAAGCGGCTCTTGAACGAGTAGCTACTTATTTCATTGTTGAAAATGGAAAGGCAGTCTTCAATCCTAAATATGTGGAGCCAAAACCTCAATTCTACAACTATGATATGTATGAAGGAATCGAGTACACTTTAGACTTTACAAGACCATTTGGAGACCGTGTCACACGTTTAGACTATCATGGAAAACCAGTTCAACCGGCTGATGAATTAGAAGTGGTGGCAAATCAATATCGTGCAGTCGGTGGCGGAAACTATAGTATGTTTAAGCCGGAGAAGATTGTGCGTGAGGTGCAGATTGACATGACGGAGCTCATTGCGGAATACTTGCGCAAACATCCAGTCATCGAAGCAACCGTCAACAACAACTTTAAGACTGTGGTGGAATAAAAAATATGAAAAAGCTACGCTTTATTTTCGGATAAACACATAGTAGCCATAATAGCTGTACCGGATTGAGCCAAGGTCTCAGTCCTATCGAGCCTCAAACGGATGGTAGGAAATGAATTTCCAACCATCCATAATTCGCATCGATTACTCATCGCTATAATGGTTACTATGTTATCCGAAACCGCGTAGCTTTTTTTGTGTGTCTTAACGTTGTTGTGTTGCTTCGATGAAGTGAGTGCAAGTATTCCTTCATTCGAAATGAGGGAAATCTTATAACTTGTAGCTTAGGAATTCTAATCTTGGATATTAAATATTGTTGATAGATGGGGAAGACAGGAGAGGGTCTAGAATAATGAAAAGTGTTTATGATGATATATTGTGTTTTTTGTGAAGTGTGATAAGATTAAAGCAACAAACTCAACAAGAGAGGAGTTCTGTATGATAGTGAAAAGATTTATTAAATTTAGTTTATTGGGGGTATTGTTAATGATTCTTTTTGGGTGTAGCGGAAGAAATAGTAGAGCATACTTAGAGGACAGAATAGGGAATCAAATTAGTCGAGTGTATCCAACGAAAAACTTGGAAGATTTATTTGAGCAATTTCCTAATGGTTTTTTGATTGAACAATCTTATCTGTTTGAAGATAGAATTATTGATTTTGAATTAGAAGGAATTGAAAAAGGAAAACCTTTAGAAGGAACAATAAAACAAATAAATAGAAAAAGTGGAGCTGAGGAAGAGAAAATTCCAGTCAAGTATTATGAGGGGAAATTCTTGTATGACAACGAAGAAGCAGCAAGAAAACTTTTACCAGTAGAAAAATTTTTATTCCAAAAGATGACATTGAATAAAGAAATTCTTTCGAAATTTAAACTGAAGAAAACCCATTACAATGATAATAATGGTAGCTTTGATTTAGAATATGTCGGTAAGAATGAACAAATAAACCAATTTCTTGATTTGGATAACCAACAACAAGTCACATTGGGATTCCATGGCAGCAATGCGAATAGAGGTTATTACTACTCACTTTCAGTTGAGGTAGGTAGTAATTTAATATTTATAGAGCGAATTAGTGACTAATGCAGGAGGTAAGTTATGGGGAGAGTTCAAGAAACTGGAAGTTTGATACCTTCTTTAGATGGTTCTAATCTTTCATATGAATTTGAAAAAGACAGAGTTGCTAATCCAAAAGAACAAGATATCTCTGTTGTAATTAAAAGAGTGAACTTAAACAAAAAAATTCCAGAGAATTTAGAATATCTTGATGATTTTTATGATAAGGTAACAGGGACAAGTGGAACGGCTTTTCGTGACAAAAATACTGGTAAGATAATTGTTTCTTATACTGGGACCAATCTGGATGGGAATGCAGGGGAAGATATTTATGCCGATGCTTCAGGTATTTTCTTAGGAACAGGGTTTCACTATCCGCCTGCATTCAAATTCTATGAAAAACTAGCAGAAAAATATGGTGCTGAGAATTTAATTCCAACTGGTCATTCTCTTGGTGGGAACGTCGCAATGCGTGTTGCGCTTAGGTACAATTCTAAGATGGCCATAGTCTATAATTCAGCTCCGCTTTATATGAAAGGGATTCAAATAAAAATTAGTCCCATAGTTTCTCAAAATATTAATCAAATAAATGAGGATATTGCGAACTATACTGGTAGAATTGTTCGTATCGTTGCAAAAAATGATCCGTTAACAAACATTAGTGAAAATTCCAATGGCGTATTTGTAGGAGATAAATTTACTCTGCCAATTTTGAGTGAACATGGATTAGACCCTATTGTGGAAAATGATGAACAAGTTGCAAATATATTACGAATTATTAATACAGAAGAACAATTGGTTTCGACAATAGAAATGGTAAGTAGTAGGATGCAATCTCTAAAGAAGAAAAAAAGATCCTTTGCCAATTCTAATTCTATTAGCCTCGAAGGGGTAACAAGTTCTCAATTGATTTATCTAGATGCAATGCAAGCGAAAATTCTTTCAGAGGGATTAATTAATGTGTCAACTTCATCGTTAGAACTAATAGAACATTCGGGGGAAGGGACTCAATATAAAGCACAGAGTTTGTATGATTCTTTAACAAATTCTAATTTAGGATTGAGTCTAAGTCCAGATGAATTATTATCAGCCTTTGCAGAAGCAGGAGTTCATTATGACTCGATTGTTGGTGAAATTTCTCGTCGTTGTAGTGACAAGGAAAAAGAAGTCCGAAATATTGTGGATGCATTTAATAGATTAAAAACTAATCTTGATACTGGCATTCAGGCTTTGATTGAAAAAGATAAAGAATTAGAAAATATGTTTACATTAGAAGGATAACCAGTGATGAATGATAAAGATGAAGTAGTCATAAAAATGAAAGAAGCCTATTTGAGATTAGATGATATAAAAGATAAGTTTAATAAAGAAAAAAAGAAACTTGAAAATGAGTTGAGTGAATTAATGGATTTTGAAAAATCTATTTCTAGATGGTTAGAAGATAAATATGACAGAGTTATTTATGATTTAAAAAAAGATAATGAAGATAGTGAAGAAGAGTTAAATAGATTAAAACAAATTTTTAATGCCTACTCTGAAGCTAATAAGAACCAATTTGTACTCAGAAGACAAGCTGTCGAAAATAATGTTGATGATTTATATGTTCGTTATAGAGAAACGATTCGTGTGCAAGAAATGCAAATTGAAGAATTACAAAACAAATTTCGAAAGCTAAATACTGAAGAATAATAAGAGGAGAAAAAATGTTTAGATTTTCTGATGAAGCAGAACGTACTATGAATCAAATATATAATCAATTTCCAGGTGATGTATATCATGGACTTCCGACACTAGCTAAAGTATTTGATAAACTATTAGTGCGCTTAATTTACGCACCTAGGAGAATAGAAATAAGAAATCGCTATTTAGAAGAATATAATATTGCTCTTTCAAAGATTGGAGAAAAAGCAAATCAAGAAATCCGTAAAATCAATTCAGAAATTGATGAAGAAATTAAAGGGCAATTTTCAAAGGCTATTACTCAATCCATTGAGCACGAAAACGAGAAATGGTTAAGATTATAGAATGTCAATAAAATGTTAATTGAAGAGTAAGAAAGGAATTAAGCGACTTTGCTTAATTCTTTTTCTTTACATTTTAAAGTTTTGTTATAGATAGGAATAGTATTTGTGAAATTGGAAATGAGATTTTGATAAGGGTGTATCGTTTCGTTTGTAAAGTATGATATGATTAAAACAAAAGGTCATGTAGAGAGGATCCGAGTATGAAAGGAAAAAAGGTATTTTATATTGCAATGTTTTTTGCGATAATCTTTGTGTTGTTTCGATGTGAAGGAAGAGATAGCCGAGAATATTTGGAAGAGCGAATTGGGATTCCAATCAGTCGAGTGTATCCAACGAAAAACTTAGAAGATTTATTTGAGCAGTTTCCTAATGGGTTTACGATTTATCAATCTTACCGTTTGGAAGGTAAATTCATTGATATAGAATTAGACGGGGTTGAGAAGGGGAAACCAATAGAGGGAACAATAAAACAAATCGATATAAAAAGTGGCGCTGAGGAAAAGACAATCGCAGTTACGTATGATAAAGGAAAGTATTCATATGATAATGAAGAAGAGGCGAGAAAGCTTTGGCCATTAGAAAAGTTTTTATTCCAAGAAATGACATTGAATACAGACATTCTTTCGAAATTTAAGCTAAAGGATACTTACTACAACGGTAATAACGGTAGCTTTGAAATAGAATATGTTGTTAAGAATGAACAAATAAATGAGTTCCTTGGACTAGAAAAGAAACAACAAGTCACATTAGGCTTACACGGTAGCAATGCAAATAAGAGATACTACTACACGCTGTCAGTCAAGTTAGATAGTGGCTTTACATTTAGGGAACGAATTGAAGAGTAAGAAGGGAATTAAGCAACTTCGCTTAATTCTTTTTTGTTGCAAAGTTTAGGATTTTGTTAGGGAATGTGGTGGTGAAGGTGGGATATGGTATGATGAAGGCATTGAATTGCAAAGTGAGGTTTTGTGTGTGAAGTTAAAGAAATGGTCGTGGATTGGGCTATTGATGTTATGCGTGACGTTATTAGTGGGATGCGTGGATCACACAAGTCGTGGGTATCTTGAAGAGCTTTCTGGGAAAGAATTGAGCCGGGTTTATCCAACAGAAAATATTGAAGAATTATTTGAGCAGTTTCCGAATGGATTTACTGTGAGTCAGTCGCGTGTCGTAGGGGACTCAACGGTATTTGTTTATCTTAAGGCGAAGGAAAAAGGAAAACCATTTATCGGTACGATGAAGCAAATCAATTCTAAAACTAAGGAAGAGGAAATCAGTCAGACGTTCCAATATGTGGATGGCAAGTTTGTTTTTGAAAATGAGGAAGAAGCTAAAAAACTCTGGCCACAAGGGAAGTTCTTATTTCAGGAATTGCAATTGAATCAAGAGATGTTACGAAAGGCAAAATTGCATTCGAATCATTATACGAATAGAGAAGAAAGTCCTACAGGAGATAACTCATTTTATCTAGAATATAATATTCAGCTTCCAGTGGTTAATCGAATTTTGGGGATAGACGAATCGCAACCGATAGATTTTTCTATTTTCGGGCACGATGAGTCCAAAGGTTTTTTATATGAAATTGGAGTGCACCAAGATAATATAACGACTTTATGGGAAATGATACGAGAAATTAGGTAAGAGGAAAGTCGATGGTTTTCTGAGAATTAGAAAGATGTTACAATAAAAGCGAGGTGAGTATATGCAAACAATTATGATTGTAGAAGATGAAAAAGTCATTCGTGATGCGGTGGTATCCGAGTTAGAAAAATGGAATTATGAAGTTGTCGCTGTAGAAGATTTTTCTCAGGTATATACTCAATTTTTATCTGTGAATCCGCAGTTGGTCATTCTCGATATTACATTGCCGTTTTTTAATGGTTATTATTGGTGCCAAGAGATTCGTAAAGTCTCTCAAGTGCCCATCATGTTTTTATCCTCTCACGATCAACCGATGGACATTGTGATGTCGATTAATATGGGTGCAGATGACTATATGACAAAACCGTTTGAACCCAGTGTTCTTGTAGCAAAGATTCAAGGAATGATGCGTAGAAGTTATGAATTTGTACAGCAGAAAGACTGGATAGAGTATAAAGGTGCAACCCTTCAATTAGCAAGCACAAAAGTAGGTTTTAATGGAGAGGAAATGGATCTCTCTAAAAATGAATTAATTGTTCTAAGAGTCTTGTTTGAGAAACAAGGGGATATCGCAACTAGAGAAGAGTTGATGAATCAACTGTGGAATAGTGATTTATTTGTAGATGATAATACACTTTCAGTGACAGTTGCGAGACTTCGTAAAAAGCTGGCTGAAATTGGTTTAGCAAATCTCATCACGACTAAAAAGGGAATTGGGTATGGAATGGCGGAAGAAATTCAATGATGACAAAAAAAGATTTTAGTATTCAATGGCTCAAGTCACACCATACTTTAATGATTTCGTTTGGATGTATCGAAGTGTTTTCGGCGATATTTGCATTGGTGTTTAACTGGAGCAGTACAGGAGCTTTTTACTATTTATTTTTATTAGGATTGTTCCTATGCTTTATTTTGTTTATTTTGCTCTGGCATGGCTGGAGAAAATATAAAAGCATGGTGAAAGCTTTGAATCAGCAAGCGAGATCCTTGGAAGAAGAATTTTCTCCTATGATCCATCTTCTCTTTGAAAAGAATCAAGATTTAACGCAAGAAATGCAGCAGTTAAAGACCAAAATGCAACAAAGTAGAAAAGAAGATATTGATTATTACACGCTTTGGGCGCACCAGATTAAAACGAGTATTGCGTCCAGTCAACTCTTAATTCGGAACCTTCCTCAAACTGCAGAAAAGTCCATGTTGGAACAAGAGTTGGTGCGAATTACAGCCTACACGGAATTGGCGCTTCACTATGTACGGATGGAAACTTTCCATAGAGATTTGGATTTACAAAAAGTGAAGCTGGATGAAATACTACATCCTGTCATCAAAAAATACGCCACATTCTTCATTCATAAGAAGTTGAAATTACAATATATTCCTATTGATGAAGTAGTCGTAACGGATAAGAAATGGCTAGGGGTCATTGTGGAGCAAGTATTGTCCAATGCGGTTAAGTATACTCCGGATGGGGGAAGGATTGAGATGACTTTCGATAAGGATGTACTAACCATTAAAGATACAGGAATTGGAATTGCCTCTCATGATCAAACTCGAATTTTTGAAAGAGGATTTAGTGGATTTAATGGAAGAGTCAATCATCAATCGACTGGACTAGGGCTCTATTTATCTAGTGAAATTGCAAAGAAATTAGGAGTTACTTTAAGCGTCGATTCTACTGTTGGAGAAGGAACCGCGATTCATATTCAGATTCCTAAAGAAGGTTTACAAGTCAAAGATTAGAGAAGGGAAAAGTATCCCTTCTTTTTTATTTTGTGTTCTTCGTGCAATGGGAAATTTCATAAACATTAACGATGACACGCCCGGATATGTTATAATTAAAAAGGTTATTATATCTGATAAAAGATAGGAGAATGACAATGACAGTAGATCAATTAGAATTAGTCGTCATTACAGGAATGAGCGGTGCAGGAAAAACCGTTGCTATGCAAAGTTTTGAAGATATGGGATATTTCTGTGTCGATAATATGCCGCCAAGTTTATTACCAAAATTCTGGGAATTAGTGAAAGAATCAGGAAAAATTACAAAGATTGCGCTCGTAATCGATTTACGTTCTCGTGCGTTCTTTGATGAAATCATGTCCGCAATCGCTGGACTAGATAATACTTCCTTTATTACCACAAAAATTTTATTTTTAGAAGCGAGTGATGATGCTTTAGTCTCTCGTTATAAAGAAACTAGAAGAACTCATCCATTAGCTGGGGAAGGGCGTATTTATGATGGAATTATTGCGGAGCGTCGTTTACTACAAGATATTAAGACTCGCTCGCAAAAAGTCATTGATACAACGAATTTATCTCCTCGTCAGTTACGTGAAGAAATCATGCAAGCTTTCTCTAATGGACAAGAGGGCGTATTTACGATTCAAGTGATGTCCTTTGGATTTAAATATGGATTACCAATTGATGCGGATGTGGTGATGGATGTTCGTTTCTTACCAAACCCACACTATATTCCAGAGTTACGTCCTTTGACAGGATTAGATGAACCGGTTTATGACTATGTAATGAGTCAGCCAGAAGCGAAGACGTTCTATCATAAATTGATGGACTTACTGGACTTCTCAATTCCGGGTTACAAGAAAGAAGGAAAATCAAGCGTAACAATTGCGATTGGATGTACAGGTGGACAACACCGTTCGGTAGCTTTTGCTGAACGAATTGGCCGTGAATTATTATCCGACTCTTATAATGTGAAAATTTCTCATCGTGACAAAGATCGTCGTAAAGAAGGGAATGGACGCTCATGATGTTTGAGGTAACACCAAACCCTCCGAGGAAGAAAAAGGGTCCAAAAATTACCGTAATTGGAGGAGGAACGGGACTGCCTGTTCTCCTTAGAAACCTCCGAAAGCGTGATGCAGAAGTCACTGCAATCGTGACAGTTGCCGATGATGGCGGAAGTTCAGGAGTCATCAGGGACTACATGAACGTTGTCCCACCAGGAGATATTCGAAATTGTATGATTGCTCTTTCGCCAATGAATCCTCTGCAAAAAGAAATCTTCCAATACCGTTTCAATTCTGATGATCAATTCTTTGCAGGGCATGCGATTGGGAACTTAATTATTGCAGCATTAACGGAAATGCGAGGGAATAATATTTTTGATGCCATCCGTTTACTATCTCGAATGATGGCGGTCGAAGGACATGTTTATCCTGCGGCAGAAGAACCTTTATTACTTCGTGCGGAGTTTAAAGATGGCACGATTGTAGACGGGGAATCTAAATTAGTGAAATTACGCAAAGAAATTAAAAAGGTTTCGGTTCACTGTTATGATGAAAATCGCCAGTTAGACGAACACCGAACTCCAGAGGCGGCCAGAGAAGTGATTAATGCTATTATGGAAGCCGATATGGTCGTGTTAGGACCTGGAAGTTTATACACGAGTATTTTACCCAACCTCATGATTAGTGATATTGGTGAAGCAGTCTGTGAAACGAATGCAGAAGTAGTGTATATTTGTAACATCATGACCCAATTAGGGGAGACCGAGCAATTTACGGATGCCGATCATGTTCGAGTGTTACATGAACATTTAGGAACGAATTTTATTGATACGGTTCTAGTGAACACAGAGGAAGTTCCGGAAGAATATTTAAGCCAACAAAAGAATGAAGAATATCTTTATCAGGTAAAATATGACTTCCAAGGATTAAGAGACCAAGGATGTCGTGTTATTTCATCAGACTTTATTCGTCTTCGTGAAAATGGCGTATACCATGACGGAGAAAAAGTAATTGATGAATTATTCCGTCTCTTACAAAGTGCAAAAACTGAAAATAATTAAGGAGAAGGAGCCAAGGCTTGTCTTTTGGCTCCTTCGCTATGACAAAAAGAGAAAGGAGGAACAACCGAGTGACCTTATTATCTTTTGCTGCAGAAACAAAACAAGAGTTAACACAGCTTGAAGTGCAATATGATTATTCCAAATACGAATTAGCAGCGCTTATTCGAATGAATGGTGCGGTTGGGATTTTAAATCGACAATTAATCTTAAATATTCAGACGGAAAATGCAGCCATTGCTAGACGTATTTATATTTTATTGAAGAAGTATTATCAAGTTGAGAGTGAACTCTTGGTTCGACGCAAAATGAAACTAAAGAAAAATAATGTTTATATTGTACGTCTGAAACATGGAACGGAAGAAATTTTAGAAGATTTGAATATCAAATCGAGCGGATTATTCAATATGCGCGTTCCGGAAAATATTAGAGATGATGAAGAAAAAATGCGTGCTTATCTTCGGGGCGCTTTTCTAGCAGGAGGCTCTATTAATGATCCAAAGACGAGCCGTTATCATCTAGAAATCTACTCTATTTATGAAGAACACAATGATGATATTTGCCAGATGATGAATGCTTTTGGATTGAATGCTAGAACGATTGAGCGTCGAAAAGGATATATCACTTATTTAAAAGAAGCAGAGAAAATTGCGGACTTTTTAGCGGTGATTCATGCATCAAACGCGATGCTTCATTTTGAAGATATTCGTATTATTCGAGATATGAGAAATACGGCTAACCGCCTAGTGAATTGTGAAAATGCAAATATCAATAAGGTGGTCAATGCCGCAACTCGTCAAATTGAGGAGATTCAATATATCGAAGATACGGTAGGGTTAGATTCCTTGCCTGATAAATTATCCGAAATCGCAAAAATCCGATTAGAAAATCCAGAAATCAGTTTGAAAGAATTAGGGGAAATGCTGCCTTCTGGAGCAATCTCAAAATCAGGAGTGAATCATAGACTTCGAAAAATATCGGAATTTGCTCAAAACCTAAAAGAAGAAAAATCCAATTAAAAGGAGGAAACGTAGCTAACTATAGAAAAACTATAGGAGGTAGGTTCCATGAACTTAGTATCTTTAATTGGTCGTGTTGTCAAAGAGGTAGAAGTACAACAGCTTCAACCTTCAGGAAAGAGTGTGTTTAATAATACAATTGCGGTGCAAAATGTATATCGAAACAACGATGATTCTTATCATTCACACTTCATTCAAGTGGTCGCTTGGGGTAAAATTGCAGAACGGATTGGCAAGTTTGTCAAAAAGGGGGACCGGATTGGTGTGGAGGGAAGACTGAATACGCGTCGCTATACGAACAAGAATCATCAAGAAGTCTACGTTACCGAAGTCGTTATTGAACAAGTTTATTTTTTAGAAAGAAAGCACGAAACTGAGGAGATAGAATCTCCGTTTGAAGATCCGCAAAGTCTTTTTGTGGAATAGCGTTAAGGAGAAAAATTCCTTCGCGTAATAGATTAGAATGAAGGAGTTTTTCAGTGATTATTTTAATAAATGGAGTAGCTATTGCAGTAGGGGCGATTGTGGGAGTATTTCTCAGAAATATTATCGCAGAGCGTTTTTCCCAACATATTATGCAAGGCTTAGCTCTTTGTGTATTTTTAGTAGGAATAAAAGGAGCCATTCAAATTCCTAGTAGTATGATTATGATTTTATCGCTCGTTTGTGGAGCGCTTGTGGGTGAAGGGATTCAAATGGAGGAACGGGTTCGCAAATTTGCGGATTGGCTTCAAGAGAAAACTTCAAAAGGAAAAGAGACAAATGTCAATTTAGGAGAAGGATTTGTCGCTGCGGTGATGATTTTCTGTGTAGGAGCCCTGGCTACAATGGGGTCGATTCAACTAGGATTGACTGGAGAGCCTAGTTTGCTTCAGACTAAATCCATTTTAGATGGGATTACTTCGATATTTCTTGCTGCAACTGAAGGGATTGGCGTTGGCCTATCATCTGTAGCTGTTATTGCATATGAGTTAATTCTAGTAGGATTATCGCAATTCGTAGCACCTTATTTAAGTGAGACAGTCACAGTTTCTATGTCAGCAGTGGGGTCTTTACTGTTAGTGGGCTTAGCAATGAATCTTTTAGGGATTACAAAGATAAAAGTCCTTAATTTCTTGCCCGCTATTTTCATGCCTATTATAATCGTGCCCATTTTAACGATGTTTTAATGGAAAAAACTGAGTCGATTTTATCGACTCAGTTTTCCTTTTGATTAGTTATTTTCTGCTTCTAGTTTTTCAAAAGCATCGTTTAGGATGGATTTCAATGTTCTTGCAGATAAGTTCATTTTCTCTTGTTCAGAGTCTGCTAGAGGGATTTCGATGATTTGACGAATCCCTTCACGACCGATAACGGCTGGAGCTCCGATATAAATATCATCTTGTCCATATTGACCTTCAAGATATACGGATAATGGGAAAATCGCTTGTTCATTATTTAAGATGGCTTTTGTAATACGTGCTAGAGTAGCACCGATACCGTAGTAAGTCGCACCTTTTTTAGCGATAATTTCGTAAGCTGCATCACGCACTTGGAAGAATACTTCGACTAATTTTTCTTCATCTACATGTGGATTTTGACGAACCCATTCATAGATTTGTAAACCACCGACGTTTGTATGAGACCAAACTGGGAATTCAGTATCTCCGTGTTCACCCATGATATATCCGTGGACATTACGAGCGTCAACGCCTACTAATTCAGCGATTGTTTGACGGAAACGAGCACTATCTAAAGAAGTACCAGAACCAATAACGCGTTCTTTTGGAAGTCCAGAGAATTTCCAAGTTGCATAAGTTAAGATATCCACTGGGTTTGAAGCCATTAGGAAGATTCCATCAAATCCACTAGCCATAATAGAATCTACAATGTTTTTCAAAATCTTTAAGTTTTTAGAGACTAAATCCAAGCGAGTTTCGCCTGGTTTTTGAGCTGCTCCAGCAGTAATACATACAATATCTGCATCGTGGCAGTCTTCGTATGTCGCTGCATAAATCTTTTTAGGGGCATTGAAAGCTAAGGCATGTGATAAGTCTAACGCATCGCCTTCTGTTTTTTCGAAATTGATATCAATGATTCCGAGTTCTTCCGCAATCCCCTGTAATACAAGAGCGTAAGCGTAACTAGAACCAACGGCACCGTCACCGACTAAAATTACTTTATTACCATGTTTTTGAGATTTTTCCATGTTCATACCTCCTAAAAAATTAGTAATGGAATATCCATAAATAAGTATAGCACGATTTTCTGAAAATTGATTTTCATAAGGCCTTTATTATGACAAATAATACATAAAAAACACAATTTCGTGAAAAAGTGAATTAATAACGGGAAGTTGTAGGGGTATGGTATAATAGCAAAATAGAAGAAAAAAGAATAGGTGAAAGTATGAAATTAGTCGTTGGTCTAGGAAATCCTGGAGCAAAGTATAAAGGGACCAGACATAATGTCGGATTCATGACAATGGACGAAGTGGCCTATCAAGAAAAGTTTGATTTTGATAAAGCTCTTTTTGATGCAGTATTTGCACAGGTGCAAATGGGCGGAGAAAAAGTCATCTTCATGAAGCCGTTGACGTTTATGAATTTATCAGGTGAAGCGATTCGACCATTGATGAATTATTTTAAAATTGAAATTGAAAATCTTTTAGTCGTTTATGATGATATGGATTTACCAGTCGGGAAAATTCGCCTTCGTCAAAAAGGTAGCGCTGGTGGCCATAATGGGATGAAGAGTATTATTTCCTGCCTCGGAACAAGTGAGTTTAACAGAATTAAGGTTGGGGTTGGCCGTCCTAAAGAGGGACGTACTGTTGTAGGACATGTGCTCAACCGTTTTGAAAAAGAGGAAGAAGAGGACATTATTTTTGCGGTGCAAAAGAGTGTTGATGCGATTCGTTCGTGGATTGATACGGATGATTTTGTTAAAACCATGAATCAATTTAATTAAAAAAATAGAAGAAGAGATGCTGCGAAGTTTTTCGCGGTCTCTTTTTGTCGTTAGAAAAAGGAGAAAGTTATGCAATTATTGCACCAAACGATCAGTAAACTGAAAGGATTTAAAGAGTGGTTTGATACTCTTAATCTGCACGAGAGTCAATTGGTTCTAGGACTCAGTGGTTCTGTAAAACACTGGGCCGAGTCGTGCGCATTTGAAAAATTAGATAAGCAATTAGTGATTGTAACGCCAACGCTCTTACAAGCAACGCAGACTTATGAGGAATTATCAGAGTGGTATGATGAGGATATTGTTCATCTCTTTCCAGTAGAGGAGTCACTTGCCGCAGATTTTTCAGTGGTGTCGCCAGATGTGGTGAGCCAACGCATTCGCACGCTCGATTTCTTAAGTCGTGGTCAAAAGGGTATCGTCATTGTGCCGCTGTCTGGTATTCAAAAGCTCTTAGTTCCAGTGGATGTCTGGAAAAAGAGTTCTATTGAACTTGCGATGGGGTCTGAAATCGAATCGATGGATGCCTTTGTAGAACAGTTAGTGGAATTAGGTTATCGTCGTGAAAATATGGTCGCGACTCCTGGTGAATTTGCGCTCCGTGGAAGTATCGTCGATATTTATCCTCTCGACCAAGAGTACCCACTACGTCTTGATTTCTTTGATACAGAAGTGGATTCGATTCGCGCATTTAATGCGGAGACGCAACGTTCGATGGATGTGATTCAAGAAGTGCGAATCTTACCCGCCACAGACTTACCACTCCAAAAGGAAGCCGTCTGGAAGGCGCAAGCGAAAATTCACGCGCTCTATGAAAAGGACGTGAAGGCTTCCCAAACCCCAGAACGCAGGGATCAAGTGACTAATATTCAACAAGCCATCGATGCACAATTAGAAAATGGAGAAATTCCTTCAAACTTAACGTACTTTTTAGAATGTATTTATCCAGAAAAGACAAGTTTATTAGATTATGTTTCTAAAGATGCGTACCTCATTATTGATGACTATGCTCGTTTTATCGAGAAGAGTAAGTCGTTAGAAGAAGAGGCCGGCTATTGGAAGACGCACCATATCGAAACAGGTGCGATTGCGTCTGGATTGTCTCTTGTTCAAGATGGACGAAAAGTATTAAAGGAGAGTCCTCTTAAGAGAACGTATTTAGCCATTTTCCAAAAAGGGCTCGGACGACTAGCACTCGATGCGATTCATCCGATTACGACACGTACCATGACACAGTTCTTCTCGCAAATGCCGATGGTGAAAGTTGAGGCAGACCGCTGGAAGAAGCAAGGTGCGACAGTCATCGTTTTAGTTGATGATGCCAAACGTGCACAAAAAGTAGAACAAACCTTTGCGGATTTTGAAATCAAGAGTGTGATTTCAAACGGGACTGTACTGGAAGGGCAACTTCAAATCATGGTCGGCAAGATGCACAATGGGTTTGAACTACCAGAAGATAAATTTGCTATTTTAACGGAACGCGAATTGTTTAATAAACTCACAAAACGCGCACCGCGAAATCAAAAAATATCGAATGCGGAACGTTTGAAGAGCTATACCGAATTAGCGGTTGGGGACTATGTGGTTCACGTGAATCACGGGGTCGGTGTGTATCAGGGGATGGAGACGCTCGAAATCGGCGGCATCCATCAAGATTACATGTCGATTCACTATCAAGATGGCGGGAATTTATTCGTTCCAGTTTCTCAAATTAAGCTCGTTCAAAAATATGTGTCGTCTGATGCCAAAGTACCAAAACTCAATAAATTAGGCGGTACGGAATGGGCGAAGACAAAACGTAAAGTAACGGCTAAGATTGAGGATATCGCCGATGAACTCATCGAATTATATGCCAAACGTGACGCAGAAAAAGGGTATGCGTTTAGCCGCGATACAGTCGAGCAACAAGAATTCGAACAAGCCTTCCCATACACGGAGACGCAAGACCAATTGCGCAGTGTGGCAGAAATTAAGGAAGACATGCAAAAGGACAAACCGATGGACCGTCTGCTTGTCGGGGACGTTGGATACGGGAAAACGGAAGTAGCCATGCGTGCGGTCTTCAAGTCGGTCATGGATGGAAAACAAGCGGCTGTCTTAGTACCAACCACAATTCTTGCCGAGCAGCATTACGAAAATTTTGTTCAAAGATTTTCTGACTATCCGTTTAAGATTGGTTTACTGAGTCGATTCCGTAGTAAAAAAGAACAAGAAGAAACGATTGAAAAGCTTCGCAAGGGAGCAGTCGATATCGTGATTGGAACTCATCGTCTTCTTTCAAAAGACGTGCAGTTTCTCGACTTAGGACTTCTCATTGTTGACGAAGAACAACGCTTTGGAGTGAAGCATAAGGAACGTTTGAAACAATTAAAATCGCAAGTGGACGTATTGACGCTAACAGCAACGCCAATTCCACGCACACTCCATATGTCTATGCTTGGGGTGCGTGATTTATCCGTCATCGAAACGCCACCAGCAAACCGATATCCAGTCCAAACTTTTGTGATGGAACAAAACCCAATGACGATTCGAGACGGAATCGAACGCGAGATGGCTCGTGGCGGACAAGTCTTCTATTTATACAATCGTGTCGAAACGATTGAGAAGAAGGCGGACGAACTTAGAGCGCTCGTCCCAGGATGTCGTGTTGGTGTGATTCATGGTCAAATGAGTGAGACGACGCTAGAAAATATTCTCTTCCAATTTATTGAAGGAGAATACGATGTGTTAGTGACGACCACGATTATTGAAACCGGGGTCGATATTCCAAACGTAAACACGCTCTTTATTGAAAATGCAGACTATATGGGACTTTCGCAGTTGTATCA
This sequence comes from Granulicatella sp. HMSC30F09, assembly GCF_001806915.1. Classification (NCBI taxonomy): domain Bacteria; kingdom Bacillati; phylum Bacillota; class Bacilli; order Lactobacillales; family Carnobacteriaceae; genus Granulicatella; species Granulicatella sp. HMSC30F09. The sequence continues at coordinate 23,644 of NZ_KV786405.1, forward strand.
ATTACGCGGGCGTGTCGGTCGTACAAATCGTATTGCCTATGCATACCTTATGTATCAACCAGATAAAGTCTTAACCGAAGTTAGCGAGAAGCGTCTTCAAGCAATGCGTGACTTTACAGAACTTGGCTCTGGGTTCAAGATTGCCATGCGTGACTTATCGATTCGTGGGGCAGGGAATTTACTTGGGAAACAACAACATGGATTTATCGATTCGGTCGGATTCGACTTATATTCTCAATTATTAAGCGAAGCCGTGTTGAAGAAACAAGGAAAAGAAGTGAAGTCTGACGAAGAAACCGTCGAAATCGACTTACAGATTGATGCGTATATTCCGTCTAGCTACATTCAAGACGAACGTCAAAAAATCGAGATGTATAAACGCATTCGCTCGATTGATAGCGTGGAAGCTTATGAAGAATTGCTCGATGACTTTATCGACCGCTTCGGGGACTTCCCAGATGAAGTGAGCGCATTAGCAGAAGTTGGATTGATTAAGCATTACGCCAACGAGATTGATGTCGTATCGATTAAACGTAAAGATAATTCGGTGACGATTACGATTGCACCTCCAAGTGCGACTCACCTGCAAGGAGTGCCAGTCTTTGAAGCGCTTGGTCCAGTGAAATTACCAGCACAAGTGGCCAATAAGGGCGAAAGTCTTCAGATTTTATTAAATATCACGCAAAAGCCTGTTGACTTATGGCTTGAGCAAGTTAAACTGTTTGTAAAAACATGCGGGGAAATTCTAGCCCGCGATGAGGAAAAACATGAAGAAGATAAATAGTAAAGGGATGATGCAAGGGGCGATTGCGCTCTCGATTGCCGCGTTTATTGCTAAGATTTTGAGCGCGGTTTACCGAGTTCCTTTCCAAAATATGGTGGGAAACACCGGGTTCTATGTATACCAGCAGGTGTATCCTATTTATGGAATCGGTATGACCTTTGCATTAACAGGATTCCCGGTATTCGTGTCCAATGTAGTCGCTGAATACTTAGAGTCGACACATTTAAAGAAATTATTGAAGCAGCTATTCGTGATTGCTAGCCTCATTGGAGTGGGGATTTTTGCCTTCCTCCATTTGGGGGCTGGAATGATTGCTCATTGGATGGGGGATGTTGAGCTCTTACCAGTCGTTCAAAGCGTCTCCTGGATGTTTCTAATGATGCCGTTTTTGGTGATCACAAGAGGGTATTTCCAAGGGAGCTTTCGGATGATGCCGACCGCAATCTCGCAAGTGGTGGAACAGGTTGTTCGTGTCGCTGTAATTCTGTTCGTGGCGAGTCTATTCGGTAGCACTATTTCAGACTATTACACGATGGGGACATGGGCGATGTCGAGTGCGACGATTGCGGCAGTCTTTGCGATTCTTGTGATGCTGTATTATGCATATCTAGAAACGAAAGATCCGCTCGACGGTTTGACGATTTCACCTGTAGAAATGGAAGTTCCAACTTTTGGGCATCTCTTTAAACGCTTTGCCTTTGAAGGGGGAACTATCTGCCTACTGAGTTCGATTTTAGTCTTGTTCCAATTGGTGGATTCGTTTTCTGTGTATAATGTGTTAACAGACCAAGGGATACTTCCAGAAGTGGCAAAAGACCTCAAGGGAATTTACGACCGTGGGCAACCGCTTGTTCAATTAGGAATGGTCGTTGGTGTCGGATTTTCATCGAGCTATATGCCGATGTTATCGCGTGCCTTCAAGAAAGGCCACGACTTAGAGTTTAAGAGATTATCCGCGTCTCTTCTTCGAATGACGATGACATTCTCACTCGTTGCGACGATGGGGATGATGGCCATCTTGCCGTGGTTAAATACTGCACTCTTTGGAGATGCGAATGGACAGGCAGTACTGCTTGTTTATATCACAAGTATTTTCTTTGCGTCAGTCATTATGTCGCTGCACGGCATTTTCCAAAGTCTGCATCAATATCCAAAAACGCTCCTGGCACTGACAGCAGGGCTTGTAGTGAAAGCTAGTACGAATTACTTATTTGTTGCTATGTTTGGAACTCTTGGTGCGAGTCTAGCTACAGCGCTTGGATTATGTGTCATGATGGGCGTGATGATGGCTTTTGCAAAAGACATTTTTATAAGTGTGTTGCATGAAGGGAATTTCATACAGCTTCTTGCGGGAATTGCGATGGGAATGACCGTTATCGTGTCGATATTATCCTACGGTACGTGGCACTTTGCAGGACTTCAAGATTCTAGAACGATGGCTTTTGTATTTTCATTGTTGTATGCCTTCATCGGGGTAGCACTCTTCTTAGCTGGAACGATGAAATGGAATTTATTTACAAAACGCGAATGGGTTCTAATCCCTAAAGGAAAATCCTTGCTTAGAAAATTTAGTAGAAAAGAGGAAAATGATGAGACTCGATAAGTTTTTAAAAGTATCCCGATTAATTAAACGTCGTACAGTGGCTAAAGAAGTGGCTGACAAGGGACGTGTGTTTATTAATGATAAAGTGGCGAAATCTTCAACGGACGTAAAAGTTGGTGATAAAATCGCAATTCAATTCGGGAACAAACATGTCTTAGTTCAAGTGGAAGCGTTGATGGATTCAACAAGAAAAGAAGACGCTAAAGAAATGTTTACGATTTTAGAAGAAAAGTTCATTAAAGAAGAAAACACAGATTTATAAAATGAATCTAAAACTAGGTTCTCTCGTTTGAGGGAGCCTAGTTTTTTGTTCGAAAAATGTATGCGTTTTCTGTTGACTTCCGTTGCAGAAAGGGGTATGATAAATAGTACTTTTTAAAAAGAGTAAAGGAGGAATAACCGTGGATTTACATGCCATTAATATATTGCAACCATTCAATGGTTGGATGGAATTACGTCATTTTTTGGCTATTTTTATTTCGTGCGCATGTGGATTGGCGATTGGTTATGAGCGTACCTCCAGAAATAAACAAGCAGGCGTAAAAACGCACATGATTGTAGCGTTGACTTCGTGTTTAATGATGATTATTTCTAAAGAAGCTTTTTTGGATACACCACACTTTGATACGGCACGTGTAGCTGCGCAAGTGGTCAGCGGAATCAGCTTTATTGGCGGGGGAATTATCTTCATGCGTGACAAACGTGTGAGCGGACTGACTACTGCCTCAGGAATTTGGGCAACTGCAGGGATTGGATTAGCAATCGGTGGAGGATTTTGGTTCTTTGGAGCTGTATGTTCAGCAGTTATCGTCATCGTACAAAAACTTGCTTATGAACCTTTATTACAAAGAAAAAGCCGTCAAGTAAATATTTATTGTGAGATTCCAAACCCAACGATTGTACAGTCTATTTATAATTACTGTCATTTTGGGGATTATCAATCTATCCAAGTCGAAGCTAGAGAATTAGACGACGAAAAATATGAGCTGGTAATTCGTATCCAAAATGATGAAGAGATTGTCATTGAAAACTTAAAAAATTACATTCGTGAAACGGAAAATCAAGTCGTAATTAAGCGTGTTAAATTACGGACTGAAGATGTAAATTAAATTTTTTGATACCGCAGAGAGCTTCTCCGCGGTATTTATTTTTAAAGAAATCGTTTTAAAAAATTTTAGAAGGAAAGGCCATCCTTAAAAAATAGGGAGAATCATAAAAAAATAAAAAAATTCTTAGTGTAATCATAGACGATAAGGCTCATTCTTGTTATACTCATTGTGTATAAGTTAAAAAGGAGACAATTAAGGTGAAGCAACAAAATCAATCGACAAATTCGAATACCGTTTCTATCAACCAAAAAAGACAACAAAAAACTTCTTCGCCAGTTTGGAAAAGCCATTCACTAGTGACCAAGCTGATTGTGATTGCATTAATTGCCATATCCGGAGTGATGATTGTCGGAATTGGGAATCAATTACAACAAGCGAATCAGTTAGATCAAAAGATTGAAAAGGCAAAAGCTGAAAAAGAATTCGCTGAAAAACAAAAAGAATCTTTAACACAGCAAGTTGAACTTCTTCAAAGCGATGAATACATTGCGAAGTTAGCGCGTAGTGAATACTATTTAAGCAAAAATGGAGAAATTATTTTTAGTACGCCTAATGACACTGCTGAAAACAAAGCGCAACAAGTCAAAGAAGAAGTGGAACAAGGGGAAACTGTTGTTAAAGTAACCACACAAAACCGATAAGGCAATGAACCCTTTTTATACGTGAGCGTGTATAAAAAGGATAAAAATGAAGGAGGAACGCTTTTTATATGTCAATCGAAGTAGGAAACGTAATCCCAGGTAAAGTTACTGGAATTACAAATTTTGGAGTTTTTGTCGATTTAGGAGATCGTAAAACAGGTCTTGTTCACATCAGTGAGGTTTCAGATTCGTTTATCCAAGATATCAAAGAAGTTTTGAAGGTTGGAGACGAAGTTAAAGTGAAAGTCATGACAATTGCTGACGATGGCAAAATTAGTTTATCGATTCGTCGTGCCGTTGATAAACCAAAGGAAGATACTGAAGACAAATCTAAAAACAAAAAAACTTTCACACCACGTAATCAAGATTCACAAGATTTCAAGAAAAATCGCTTTGCTGGGAAATCAGCTTCTCCATATGAAAAGAAATCTCCTTCGCAATCAAAAGCAACTGATTTTGATTCATTAATGAGTTCCTTCTTGAAAGACTCTGAAGATCGTTTAACTTCATTGAAACGTAACACTGAAGGGAAACGTGGAGGCCGTGGCGGTCGCCGTTCATAATGACTATTCTAATCTCTTCTAGTGTATGCTAGGGGAGATTTTTTTGACAGAAAGGAGAGACCTATGCAACATCAACTAGCTAGCTTTTTTAGAAAAAGAGTACCTGAGTATACTCATCAAAAATATGTTCTCGCTGTATCTGGTGGAGTCGATTCGATGGTCTTATTGAATGCTATGGCTCTCTTGTTTGAAGACGATGCGAAAAACCATATTGTAGTTGCGCATGTCAATTATGGACTTCGAGCACAATCGATGGATGAAGAACAATTAGTCCGTCGCTTTTGTAAATCGCGTCAAATTCCATTTGAAATAAAAAATTGGAAGGAAACGAAGGAAGAAAAAGCTTCAGAAAGTGTCTTAAGAAATTTTCGTTATGAATTTTTTGAGGAAGTATTAAAGAAACATCAAGCCCATTATTTAGTATTAGCACATCACCAAGATGATCAACTCGAAACCATTTTAATGAAGTGGTCTAGAGGCAGTACATTGGAAGGATTGTCTGGGATGAAGGAAATTCGTCAGGTGAAAGGGATGACGATTTTACGCCCATTCCTATCACTGGATAAAAAAGAGCTATACAAAGAAGCCGAAACACATCAAGTTCCTTATTTAGAGGACAAATCGAATGAATCGGACAATTATACAAGAAATAGATATCGTCATCATGTGGTTCCTTTCCTAAAGGAGGAAAATCCAAATGCCGGAAGTCACTTCCAAAAGAGTGCACAGATGATTGCGGATGCCGTGGCCTGCTTAATGCCAATTTTAGAGGAAAAACAGGAGCTGTTATTCCAAAAAGGAAAGAAAAAAGTTGCATTCCACCGCGAAGCATTCCTGAAAGAACCTGTAGAGATGCAACGATTACTCTTACAACAAGTACTCATACAAATGGATACAACGATTTCAGTTGCCCAGATGGAACAAATCTTAGAAAAAATAGGTTCGAATAAAGCGCAGCTCACTCTAGATTTGTCAAATGGATGGAAGTTTAAGAAGCGTTATGAAGAATGTTCATTTGAAAAAGGAAGAGCGAGAGTTGTTCCGAATATTGAGTACATACTCTCCAAGCCAGAGGATACATTAATTCGACCAAATGAAGATGAGCAAATTTTGCTCACAACAGGAAAGACGTCTTCAGAATTTGCTTTTCCAGTGAATAGAGAGGATTTTCCACTAACCATTCGGCATGCAAAAGCCGGAGATAAAATTGCACTGAATGCGGAAGGAACGAAACATCAAAAAATTTCCAGATGGTTTATCAATTCAAAGATTCCACTTGAAGAACGAAAACAAATTTGGGTTGTGGAGGATGCAGGAAAAAAAATTCGTGCAATTTTAGGTTATCGCTATGCTCATCCGTTGTCCTTTGAGGAGGAAACTGGTAAAATGATTCTATCTTACGAAAACAAAACGAGGTGCACACATGTTAAAAAATGATATGTCAGAAATTTTAGTATCAGAAGAACAATTACAAGAAACAATCAAGAAATTAGGTGCTACTTTAGCGGAAGATTACCGTGGGAAAGATCCGTTAGTCATTTGTATTCTTAAGGGTGCTATTTTCTTTATGGCAGATTTAGTTCGTGCGATGGACTGTAACTTAGAAATTGATTTCATGGATGTATCTAGTTATGGAAATGAATTTGAGTCAAGTGGTGAGGTTCGTATTTTAAAAGACTTAGGTCAAAGCGTTAAAGATCGCCATGTGATTATCGTAGAAGATATTATCGATACTGGACGTACTTTAAAACACGTAGTTGAATTATTAAAACACCGTCAAGCGGCAAGTGTAAAAGTAGTAACTTTATTAGACAAACCAGAACGTCGTGAAGAAGCCATTGAAGCAGATTATGTTGGAATTGAAGTTCCAAATAAATTTGTTGTAGGTTATGGATTGGACTTCAAACAATTTTATCGTAATCTCCCTTGTATCGGCGTATTGAAACCAGAATTTTACGAAAATTAAGAATGAGTTAAACTATTCGTCAATAAAAGTCAAATATGTTATGATGGAGCGGTAGTTAAGAATACTATCGTTCTTCTTTTTTAAGAAGATGAGGAGGTCCAATGAATACAAATAATAACCGATCAATTTTTAGATCAAGTTTACTATATATACTTATTTTCGGTGCGATTGTCATTTTTGTAGGAATGTTCAATGGCAATTCGAAAGGCTCTGTAGCAGATATTTCTTATACAGAATTTATGCAAAGTTTGAAAAAAGGCGAAATTAAAGAATTAAAAATGCAATATTCAAACTCTGTTTATACGATTACTGGGGAATATACAGATCCTAAGGAACAAACTACAGAGGAAGCTAAAAATCAAAATGGATTATCGATTTTTGATAATCGCTCTACAAAGAGTACACAATTCAAAACAACAGTATTGCCAAATGACTCTACTGTAAAAGAAATTAATGAAGCCGCTCAAGCAAAAAATACAAAAGTTGAATCTTTACCAGAAAGTTCTACAGGAGTATGGATTGCGGCTCTTATCCAAGTGGTTATTCCACTGGGGATTTTAGGATTCTTGCTTTATAGCATGTTTATGAGCCAAGGTGGCCAAGGCGGACGTAACAATCCGATGAACTTTGGTAAGAGCCGTGCAACCAATCAGAAGAAACAAAACGTAAAAGTGCGCTTCTCTGATGTAGCCGGTGCCGAAGAAGAAAAACAAGAGCTTGTAGAAGTGGTTGAATTTTTAAAAGACCCACGTAAATTTACAGCGCTTGGTGCTCGTATTCCTGCCGGGGTACTTCTTGAGGGTCCTCCAGGGACAGGGAAAACCCTTCTTGCAAAAGCCGTTGCCGGTGAAGCAAACGTACCTTTCTTCTCGATTTCAGGTTCTGAATTCGTAGAAATGTTCGTAGGGGTTGGGGCAAGCCGTGTGCGTGATTTATTCGAAAACGCGAAGAAAAATGCTCCAGCAATTATCTTTATCGATGAAATCGATGCTGTTGGTCGTCAACGTGGTGCCGGAATGGGTGGCGGACACGACGAACGTGAACAAACATTAAACCAATTACTAGTTGAAATGGACGGGTTCGAAGGAACAGAGGGAATCATCGTGATTGCCGCAACAAACCGTTCAGACGTATTAGATCCAGCCTTACTTCGTCCAGGACGTTTTGACCGTCAAATCTTAGTAGGTCGTCCAGATGTGAAAGGCCGTGAAGCGATTCTAAAAGTACACGCACGCAATAAGAAACTTGCAAAAGACGTGGACTTAAAAGTGATTGCGCAACAAACTCCAGGATTCTCTGGTGCTGAACTTGAAAACTTATTAAACGAAGCAGCTTTAGTAGCCGCTCGTCGTGATAAAACTGCCATTGACGCATTAGACGTGGATGAAGCACATGACCGTGTAATTGCAGGTCCAGCGAAGAAAGACCGTGCTATCAGCAAGAAAGAACGCGAAATGGTGGCTTACCATGAAGCAGGACATACTATCGTGGGCATGGTCTTAAGCGATGCTCGTGTGGTTCATAAAGTAACGATTGTCCCTCGTGGACGCGCTGGCGGGTATGCGATTATGCTTCCAAAAGAAGATCGTTTCTTAATGACAAAAGAAGAATTATTCGAACAAGTAGTTGGACTTCTTGGTGGTCGTGCTGCTGAAGAATTTATCTTTGGCGTGAAGACTACTGGAGCAAGTAACGACTTTGAACAAGCAACAGCTATCGTTCGTAGCATGATTACAGAGTACGGAATGGTGGACGAATTAGGAACGGTTCAATACGAAGGAAATCATCAAGTATTTATCGGACGTGACTATGGTCAAACAAAAGCTTATTCAGATCAAGTGGCGTTTGAAATCGACAATGCAGTACGTCGTATTATGAAAGAAGCGCATGAAAAAGCTCTTCAAATTCTTGAAGAACATAAAGAACAATTAGAATTAATTGCTCAAAAACTTCTAGAATTAGAAACATTAGATGAACGTACTATCAAATCACTTTTTGAAACAGGTGAAATGCCAGCTACAATCGTGGAAGATGAATATCCAAGCGAATCAGAAGCGGCAAGTTTTGAAGAAACAAAAAAAGCCTTAGCAAAACGTGATGCTGAACAAGCAGAAGGTAAAGAAGATCCAAAAGAGGACGAGGAAGTGGAAGTTGCAGATGTAACTGAAGCTCCAAGCGAACTTGAGGGTGAAAACCAAGACGAATAATAGAAAGAAAAAGAGAGCTGAGGCTGTTGTCACAGCTCTTTTCTTTTAAAAGGAGAAACAAATGGCAGATTCATTATTAAAAGTATTAGCATTCAATGATGAGGTTAAAGCCGTTGCTATGGTAGCAACAGATGCAATTGCAGAGGCCCAACGCAGACACGACACTTGGAGTTCTGCAACGGCAGCGCTTGGACGTACGATCATCGGAACGCAATTATTAGCAAGCAGTTTAAAAGGGGATGAACGCATCGCGGTTCAAGTGAATGGTGATGGCCCTGGCGGAAAAATCATGGCCGATGCGAATGGCCGCGGGGAAATGCGTGGTTATATCACGAATCCTCATGTCAGTCTTGAGTTAAACGACAAAGGAAAATTAGATGTCCGTGGGGTCGTTGGAACAAATGGAACCATTACCGTTATCAAAGACTTAAACATGAGAGAACCGTTTTCTGGTCAAGTGCCCATTGTGGACGGGGAACTCGGAATGGACTTTACGTATTACTTAGCAGTTTCAGAACAAATTAATGGAGCTGTTGGGGTATCCGTTCTTGTCAATCCAGATGAAACGGTTCGTGCAGCAGGTGGCTTTATGATTCAATTATTGCCAGGAGCTAGCGAAGCGACGATTTCAGAAATCGAACGTCGTATTAACGAAATTCCAATGGTCTCAAAATTGATTGACCAACAAGAACAACCGCGCGATATTTTAAATCGATTGTTAGGTTCGGAAAACATTCGTGAATTAGAAGAAATGCCTGTGAAGTTCCATTGCGGCTGTACACGTGAACGTTTCAGTGCAGGATTGATGTCGATTGGAGTAGATGACTTACAACATCTCATTGACGAAGATCACGGTGCAGAAGTGGTGTGTCATTTCTGTGGCGAAAAATATCATTTCGAAGAAGCTGAACTACAAAGCTTAATTGATGAGATTAAATCTCAACGCGAGAAATAAGGATTAAAGCTTTAAACACTGCTTGGGTGTTTAGAGCTTTTTTATTTATCTGGTTGTATGATTGCTTGATTTTTCTGCTGATTTAAAATGCAACTGAAGGTGCAACCACTAGTTGACAAAAAGGTTAGGAGACTGTATTTTCAAGTTGAGATAAAATTGTTAGGATTAGAATAGAATAAAGGAGGATGAAATGATGAAACTCGCTGAAAAAATATACAACCTTAGAAAAGAAAAAGGATGGTCACAAGAAACGCTAGCGGAACAAATTAAAGTTTCCCGTCAAAGCATTTCTAAATGGGAATCCGGTCAAGCTCTTCCAGAAATCGAGAAGATTATTGAGTTAAGTACTATCTTTCAAGTAACGACAGATTACCTGCTCTTAGATGAAAATACGACTAAAAGTCAAAAAATCGAACTGACTGAAGATGAAAAAGACAGATATTATAAAGAAGTGAAGTCTTTTGGTCGATGGCAGGTTATTCATATTTTTATAGTCGCGTTGGCAATCTATCTTATTTTTGCTGGCTCGAGCTTCCCAGCTGAATTTACCACATGGATTTGGTTAACCTTCATTCTTTTAATCGCTTCTGCATTTGCAATCAGCAAAGCTTTAACGATAAAAAAACAGTACTTAGATAAAGTGATTGGGAATGAGGAAAATTCTAAACAAAACAACTCTACAACTGAATAGAACGATTTGAAGGCTGCATCTCGGGGGGGTATCTTAGAGGGCAGCCTCTTTCATTATAGCGATAGAGTATATTATCAGATGTTTTTTACCTTCTTTTGATTTATAATGGGCTGGACAGTTTATTTTTGAATCATTTGTTTCCTATCCATATAAATAATTAACATTCATTCTGCATAGGAACAAGCATAAGGAAGTGGAGTTAGTAGTGCATAAAGGATATGTGAGAAGAACGCTCTCTCTATGGGGGACAGCTCTTGTCTTAGCAATGATAGGAATTTTCTTTCTGTTTGGAACCATTAAAGGATACATGGGAGGAGAGGCGCTCTATAAGGCGGGGGAGATTTATCATTTGAATCATGCGGGAACGTCCGTTGCGATTCGTGTGTTGGATATAGACTTAGAGGCCGTCACTTACGATGGAAACGAATATTATTTAGTAAAGCATGAAAAAGGGGTTACACCTCTTCAAGCACAGGCCAATGACATTCAGCAACTATTGGATTTGAAAAAAGAGAATTTGAAGGGATGGGAGCCTTTAAGAGATAAGAATATTTATTTAAATGTTCGTGTAACACCAGCAGTGACGAAAGGTCGTAGAGGGAGTACTACCGTCCATATACCGGCAGCATTGATAAAAGCAATTATGACCCAATATCAGAAAGGAACGCTAGGAAACACATTAGAACTAGATTTCCTTCATTATTTAACACTGACATCTTTTACAAATCGTTTAGTGGAGACGGCGGTTACGCTTTTTGTCATTTTAATAGCGTTGGCATACTTTTACGGTGCATATAAACGAGTACGGTCTTTGAAGGAACATTACGAGATGTTCGATAAAGAGTTTCCGAGATACGCACTAAATATGAAGGCTTTACCAATGGATGCAGATTTTCACGATCCTATCCTAAAAGTACTGGTGAAGGATCACAAATTAGTTTGCTATAATAACGATTTTAGAGTGATTAAGCTACGGGAAGTACGAAATGTTGAAGTTCGTCGCCAATTGGCAAAAAGCAGTGTTGCCTATGCCATCGATTTTGGATTTAGCGGGAATAAGAAAGTAACCATTCAATTGAAGAATCGTCTAGAAGATGTTCGCCAATTAGTGGAATATTTGAATGAAAAAGAAAGAACCAAAATATCGATATCGTTTTAATAGAAGTGGATATGCGGTTCAAAGAAGATAAGTTAAAAATTTCAATAGAAAGTAAGAGGGGTCGGGATGCATAAAGGAATTTTAAGACGAACATGGGGAATGTGGATACTCACGGTCCTGTTAGGATTAATAGTGGCAATGGTGGGGATTGTAGTTTCGTTTGGCTTTATGAGTGGACGTGAATTATACGAACATGGAATCATTTATGAAATGGAAAAAGATTCATCGTCTAGTTCGATTAAAGTGTTAGATATTGACCCAAGTCCGCTAGAGATAGACGATGAAACATATTATTTAGTGAAACATAATTATGGAGTATCGTTCTTAAAAACAGATACTTCCGAAATCAAACAAATTCTAGAGTTTAAACAGGCGCTTCCGGATAAAACGAACGCGCTCGCCACATCAGACTTCTACTTGAATATACGTGTAGTTAATGAGAAAGAGAAAAAAGGGAGATCTAGCGTCAAAACAAATATTACGCAAGAAATGAAGGAAAAATTTGAAGAAAAATTCAAACTGAGCCCACTTTCTGTGCAGGCGACTCTCTATAAATTGGATAAAACTCATTATTTAACCATTACGAATAATGCAGATAGATTTTTCGACATCGTGATGTTAATAGTGGTCATCGTGTTTTTTGTTATTGTGTTGGTGTGGCAAATCGTTCGCGTTCGTCAAATAAAAAAACACTATGCTCGTTTTGATGAGCTGTTCCCTGACTATCAAGACGATATGAAACGTTTATTGGATGATGCGGAGTATCTTGATGATCAACTTGGGGTACTTGTCAAAGACGGAATTTTGGTTTCTTTTGGGACGGAGTTCAGGGTAGTAGACTTAGAAAAAGCAGTCAGTGCATCCGTTATTCGTCAAAAATCAAAATGGGGCGCGAAATATCAATTTTCGTTCTTCAAAGAAGGCCGTAAGCCAGTAGAAAAAGTTCCACTTGGTAATTTACAGGACAATGTCATTGATTTAGTCCATTATTTAAGAGAAATTTGCTCCTATAATGTTTATATTCAATTTTAAAAAAATAAAATTTTTTTATGGTACTCAAAACAGTCTACGATTTGTTCGTGGGCTGTTTTGTTGTGTAGAAACCTTTTGATACTGCGGGTTTAGATCTGGTATAGGAACATTAATTCGGTCACAAACAAGTTAAAAAGTTAACAAATGATAACCATAAAAAGAGTCGAATGTTCATTGTTTAGTGATATGATGAACATATCAAATCAAAGGACGTGATTTTATGGATTTCACAGGTAAAGTTGCCATTGTCACTGGTGGGGCAAATGGTATTGGTAAAGAAATCGTTCGCGGTATCGTAGAAGGTGGCGGTTTTGTAGTCATTGCAGATATTAATGAAGCTGCAGCAAACAAAACTGTTGAAGAATTCGGGCGAGAACACACAAGCTTCAAATACATGGATTTAGGAAATCATGAATCTATCGTAAAAAGCATGAATGAAATTTTAGCAGAACGCAAAGTCGATATTTTAGTGAACTGCGCTGGGGTGATTAGTGCAAAACCATTCGATCAATTAACATACGAAGAATGGGAAAGAACAATCCGTATCAATCTTTCAGGATGCTTCTCAACCATTAGCACCATTTTCCCTCACTTTATCGAAAACAAGGGTGGACGTATCGTAAACGTTTCTTCAGTTGCTGCGAAACTAGGTGGTGGACTTTTAGGGACTGCTGCTTATGCTTCTTCTAAAGCTGGTTTAAATGGGCTAACAAAAGCCGTTGCTAAAGAAGGCGGTAAATACAATATCGCATGTAACGCTGTATGCCCTTCATTCACTCGTACAGATATGACGACAGTATTATCAGAAGATAAAGAAAAGAGCCAAAAAGTAATCAGCATGATCCCTCTTGGACGTCGTGCAGAACCAGTTGAAATCGCTCAAATGATTCTCTTCTTCGCAAGCGATCTTGCAAGCTTTGTAACAGGGGAAATCGGTGACTGCGATGGCGGTATCACATTAGATGGCTGATTTTAGCTAGATTCTTATTCCAAATCAGAGAAGGACTGTGAACAGTATGAAAAAGATTAAAATTCCTGGGGATACTATCATTATTCCAATGTTTATTGGATGTGTGATAAATACGTTTTTCCCTCAAGTATTACAAATTGGTGGATTTACCACTCCAATCGTGAAAGGTGCTGGACCACTTGTTGGGGCATTCCTCTTCATTATCGGGGGGACCATTTCTCTTAAAAACACACCAAAAGCCGTTGGACGTGGGGCAGCAATTATTTTAGCGAAAATTGCGGTATCTGTAGTCTTAGGGTTATTGGTCGCGAAAGTATTCAATGACAACTTCCTCGGACTTAGCGCTGTTGCCGTTATTGGTGCCATTTCTGTAGCTAATAATGCCATGTATGCGGGGATTGTAGATGTATACGGGGACGAAATCGATGCTGGGGCCGTTGGGATTACAACATTAAGTGTTGGACCAATGGTAACAATGGCCGTATTAAGTAGTGCCGGCCTTGCAAACATCTCGATTTGGAACTTAGTCGGAACGGTATTACCACTTGTGTTAGGGATTGCGTTAGGAAATGCCTTCCCTTACATGAAAAAAGTACTCTCAAATGGGATTACGGCTATCATTATCGTCGTTGGTTTCTGTTTAGGGGCAAATATGAGCTTTGGTCAAATCCTTGAAGGAGGTCTACCTGGTATTTTACTAGGGGTGATTACTACACTCGTTGGGGGTATTGCCTCCATCGCCGCAGACCGCTTAACAGGTGGGAACGGGGTTGCCGGTGCTGCCATCTCAAGTACAGCAGCCAGCGCTATTGCTACACCAGCTGCACTTTCAGCAGTGGATGCAACGTTCAAAGGAATTGAAGCAACCGCAACGACTCAAATTACCGCTTCAGTAATCGTAACAGCGATTTTAACTCCAATCTTAACAGCGTATATCGCTAAAAAATTCGGAAACAAAAAAGAAGCTGAAGTACAAGAAGCTTAATCGTATTTAAAAAGTGAAACCACCTCGGATTTTGAAGTGCACCCTAAAAGTTAGACAGAAAATC
>NZ_KV786406.1:0-511 GCF_001806915.1 Granulicatella sp. HMSC30F09
AAACATACTGCAAAAGAATTAGAACGATTCATAGAATTGTATTTAGATGGTGTGCCTTTTCGTGAGCTGCGTAGTGAATATGGTTTAAAGATTTCACCAGGAACATTTAATATGTATTTTTCGAAATATAAAGCATATGGACTTTCTGCTTTAGAAGATAGAGATGGGTTTAACACTTATACAAATGAATTTAAAGAAATGGTGGTTAAAGAGTTTTTAGAATCGAAAACCTATTTAACGGCAATCACAAGAAAATATAATATTCCTTCTGTTACAACTGTACGAAATTGGATTATTAAGTATACTAATGGTGAGGCCGCGAAGGCCTACTATCCTAAGCCAGAGGTATACACTATGAAATATAGAAAAACATCGCACGAAGAAAGAATCCTTATCGTCAAAGACTGTATTCAAAATCAATTAAACTATAAACAAACCGCACAGAAATATAATATCTCTTACAACTTGGTGTATCAATGGGTAAAAAAATATCAAAAATATGGCCCTGATG